>NZ_JBHYKH010000021.1:17190-40043 GCF_042741275.1 Streptomyces sp. NPDC058964 | reverse complement strand
CTCAGGGGCCCGCCGCGTCCTCCACGCCCCCGGGCGCGCGCGGCCGCCGGCCGGGGGGGCCCGCCCCCCCCCCCCCCGCGGCCGCCGGGGGGCGGGGGGCCCCAGCCCGTGTCGTTCGGCAGCGGTCCCCACGAGGGGAGGGACCGGTGCCGAACGACGCGGTGGTCCACCGGGGTCGGCTACCGGGTCCAGCCCGCCCCCCGGGCGGTGGCGACCGCGTGTGCCTCCGCGTCGTCGGCCGCCCGGTTCAGTGCCGCGTCTCCTCCCGCCGCCGTACCGCCGGCCGCTACCGCCGCCGCCTGCGAGGCGGCGAGGGCCGCGCGCAGTGCCGTGAGTGCCTCCCCGCTGTCGTCACGTGAGTGGGCCACCTGCGCGGCCAGGGCCGCCGCGGCGGCGGCGTTGCGGGCGCAGCGGGCGTCCGCAGCCGGGTCGGCCGTCCCCGCGGTGAGGGCGGTGAGCGACTCGGCGGACAGCCGAAGGGCGTGGGCGGCCCTCCCGACGGGGCTCTTCGGCACGAGCTCGGCCGCGTCCCGGTCGATTCCGGCGTGCCGGCATGCGGTCACCGCCCGGCCGTGGGCGCTGTGCGCGCGGGCGGAGTGGAGCTTCCTGAGCTCCTCCGCCGGCATCGCGTGCGCCGTGGTGGGTCCGTTCTCCGTTCCGGTCATCTCTGCCTCCTCGTCCGCCGGGGCGACGCCGTCCGGCGCGGCCCGGTGGCGCGGGCAGGGTGCCACGGCGGCCGCGAGGAGGCCAGACGCGCGCGGTGACGAGGTGCCCCGGACGGCCCTCTTGCCCGCCAAGTAAGTCGGCCCTAACCTATTTCTGACGGACCGTCAGATACACGTCGGCTAGTGAGAGGCGAGGCCATGGTCACCAGCGTCGGCGAAACCAGCGAGCTGCCGAAGGTCATCAGCGTGGACGATCACGTGATCGAGCCGGCGCACCTCTTCGAGGCCTGGCTCCCGAGCAAGTACCGCGACAGGGGGCCGAAGCCGTTCACCGCGGGCATCGGCGAACTCAAGTACATCGGCGGGAAGTACCGGTTCACGACCGACCCGGACGGCCAGATCACCGACTGGTGGGAGTACGAGGGCGGGCTCTTCCCGTACAAGCGCATCATCGCGGCCGTCGGCTTCTCCCGGGACGAGATGACGCTCGACGGCATCACCAGGGAGCAGATGCGCCGTGGCTGCTGGGACCCGAAGGCCCGGCTGGAGGACATGGACATCAACCATGTCGAGGCCTCGCTCTGCTTCCCGACCTTCCCGCGTTTCTGCGGCCAGACCTTCGCGGAGGCCGAGGACAAGGAGGTCGCCCTGGCGTGCGTGCGGGCCTACAACGACTGGATGGTCGAGGAGTGGTGCGGTGACAGCGGCGGGCGGCTCATCCCGCTCTGCCTCATCCCGCTGTGGGACGTCCAGCTGGCCGTCGCCGAGATCCGGCGCAACGCCGCCCGGGGCGTACGGGCCGTGACCTTCAGCGAGATCCCGACCTACCTCGGACTTCCGTCCATCCACTCCGGCTACTGGGACCCGTTCTTCGCGGCGTGCGAGGAGACGGGGACCGTGGTCAACATGCATATCGGGTCCTCGTCGCAGATGCCGGCCGCCTCACCCGACGCCCCGCCGGCCGTCCAGGCCTCGCTGAGCTTCAACAACGCCATGGCGTCGATGATGGACTTCCTCTTCTCCGGGGTCCTCGTGAAGTTCCCGCGGCTGAAGCTGGCGTACAGCGAAGGGCAGATGGGATGGATCCCGTACGCCCTGGAGCGCGCCGACGACGTGTGGGAGGAGCACCGGGCCTGGGGCGGGGTGAAGGACCTGATTCCGGAGCCGCCGTCGACGTACTACTACCGGCAGATCTTCTGCTGCTTCTTCCGCGACAAGCACGGCATCGAGGCGATCGAGACCGTGGGCGTGGACAACGCGACCTTCGAGACCGACTATCCGCACGTCGACTCGACCTGGCCGGAGACGAAGAGGGTGGCCCAGGAGCATGTGGGCGGACTGCCCGCCGAGGTGGCCTACAAGCTGCTGCGCGGGAACGCGATCCGCATGCTGGAGCTGCCCTTCGCGTAGTCACCGCCGCGACGGGGAAACAACCACGCATGAAGGTCTCCATCGACGCCGGCCTCTGCTACGGCTCCGCCGAGTGTGCCCACCGCGCGCCGTCCGTGTTCGCGTTCGAGGACGGGTACGGCGTCGTCCTGCCCGGCCGGGAGGACGCCGGTGACACCCCGCCGGTGCGGGAGGCCGCAGAGCGGTGTCCGTCCCAGGCCATAAGGATCACCGGGGAACCATGAGCGGTCCGCTTTCCGAGGCCATGGTCACCCTGGGCCGACGCTATGTGCGGGACGCCCCGGGTTGCCTCGGCAAAGCGCTGCTGGCCACGCACTGTCTGGATCCGTATCTGCGCGACCACCCCCGCCGGTGCGTCGTCGGCACCCTGCCCGGAGCCCGGTTCGCGGTCGACACGCGGGACCTCGTCCAGCGCTACCTGTATCTCTTCGGGGCCTGGGAGCCGCATCTGACGCGCTGGCTCCAGGGCCGTCTGCGGCGGGGCGACGTCCTGGTGGACGTGGGAGCGCACGTCGGCTACGTGAGCCTCGTCGCGGCCCGGCTGGTCGGGGACGCGGGCCGGGTGGTCGCCCTCGAGGCGTCCCCCGTCCTGCACCGCCGGCTGCTGCGGAACCTCGAGCTGAACGGGTGCGGCAACGTCCGCGCGGTCAACGCGGCCGTCTGGGACCGGCGGGAGACGCTGGCCTTCGTCGTCGCCAGCTCCCGGAACACGGGTGCCGGCAGCGTCGTGCCGTACGACGGTCCCGCCGAGTCCGGCTTCGAGGCGGAGGCGCTGCCCCTGCCCGAACTCCTGGAACCGGCGGAGCTCGCGCGGACCCGGGTCATCAAGATCGACGTGGAGGGCGCGGAGGGCGGCGTCGTCCGGGGCCTGGCCCCCGTCCTCGGCCGGCTGCGCCCCGACGCGGAGATCGCCGTGGAGGTCACCCCGGAACGCATGAGCCGGCTCGGCCACACGGCCGAGGAACTCCTGGAGACCATGCGCGGGAGCGGATTCCATACGTATCGCCTGCTCAACGACTACGCGCCGGGGAGCTACCCGCCGGCTCTGCGGCACCCGGCCGCTGCCGTGCGGTGGCGGGGGCCGGTCGTGGGCGAGAGCGAACTGGTCTTCTCCCATGTCGACGCGGAGACGCTGGGGTTAGCCGGGGCGTGTTCCGGGGGCGTCAGGCCGGCGGGTAGCGCCAGCGGACGTCCGCCAGCGCCCGTGCCCTGGCCTCGACGACCGCCATGCGTGCCGCGCGTTCCGCCGGGTCGGTGTGGGAGGCCTGCCCGGTCGCCTGGCCCGCCCACTTCCGGTAGAAGAGTCCCACCTCCGCCGAGAACCAGCCACGGCTCACGGCGTTCAGCGCGAGCAGCAGACCGGTGTCCTCGGACGCCGGCAGAGCCATCCAGCCGCCGAGGGCGAGCAGCAGGTCGCGGCGGACGAAGAGCGTCGCGGGATGCACCTGGGCGCGGAAGTCGTTGGCCGTCCAGAAGTCGAGCACGGCCCAGCGTTCGACGGGGCCGTCGTCCGGGTCGCCCGGGAAGCCCACGGTCGAGCCGTCGGGCAGCAGGTCCAGCGCCCTGGAGGTCGCCCATCCGATGGTGTGGTCGGCCTCCAGAACGGCCAGGTCACGGGCGAGCGCACCGGGCGGCAGCTGGTCGTCGGCGTCCAGGATCCTGACGTACTCGCCGTCGGTGTGCGCCAGGGCGATCGTCCGGGCGACCCCGGGACCGCCGGGGCGGCCCTGCCGGAAGGTCACGCGCTCGTCGTCGGGGACGTACGGCCGGACCTCGTCGCCCAGCCCGTCCTCCTGGACGACCCAGTGCCACTCCCATCCGTCCGGGAGCCACTGCTCGCACAGGGACTTGTAGGCCTCCGGCAGGAACGGGGCCGAGGGGGCGTGCACAGCGGTGACGACGGTGACGCGCCGGGTCACGGCGGCACTCACCACCTTTCCAGGGACGTGGTGAAGAGCAGTTCCGTGCGGTCGCCCGGCAGCGTGACGAAGGTGACGTCCACGACACGGCCGCGGATGTCGTACGAGGTCTTGCGCAGCAGGATCACCGACGTGCCCGTCGGCAGATCCAGGGCCCTGGCCTCCTCCGGCGTCGGAGGGCGGGCGGTGAATCGTTCCTCCACGCGGTCGACCTCGATGTCGACCGTGTGGAGCTGGTTCTGGGTGCCTCCCGGCCAGGGCTCCTTGGCCTCGTCCAGGAGATCGGGGTTGGCCGCGATCATGTCGCGCACGAGGTAGGAGGTGACCAGGTTGAAGGGAGCGGACTCGGTCGTGCGGCGCGTTCTGTACGTGCGTTCGAGCAGGGGTGTGCCCACCGGCAGGCCGAAGGGGGCCGCGAGTTCGTCGGGTGCGTCGATCACGCGGTACTTCGCGTAGAAGACCAGGTCGTCGAGGCGCAGGCCGGTGTCGTGCTCGGTGGCTCCGGTCTCGGCCCGGGTGGCCTCCGGCTCCCGCGCGCGGTTCTTCTCCCACTGGTGGCGCCCGTTGTCGCGCACCGCGAGCGTACGGGGGCGGCGGACGAAGTTGCCGCGGCCGTGCTGCTTGTCGATGAGGCCTTCCCCGCTCAGCAGCCGCAGGGCGTTCTGCAGCGTCGGCACGCTCTTGCCGTAGTGCCGCGCCAGATCCGCCTCGGACGGCAGCCGGTCGCCGGGCTTGCGCGTGCCCTCGCGGATGGATCGGCGGATGTCGTCCGCGATCTCCTCGTATGCCTTGGGCACGGATTCAGTCTATCGACTCCTAAAGAGGTGTTGACGTGTCCGCGGGACAGGGAGGAACGGGAGAAACAGAAGAGACAGAAGCGAGAGATACGAGAGATACGAGAGATACGAGAGATGCGAGAGATGGAGGAGTCAGAAGAGCCAGGAGAGTCAGAAGAGCAGGAGAGCAGGAGAGCCAGGAGAGCCAGGAGAGATGGGGGAGACAGGAACGGGCAGCGGCGAAGACCCTCGGCCCGCCCGGGCCGAAGGTCTCGGTGTTCGGTACGCAAACTCGCCGTTGCATCGCTCGGTAATCGTGCCGGTTCCGTCTGTCAGCAGGCGAGGGGAGCCTGGGGCTCGGCCGGGGCGAGCGATTCCGCGGAGTCGTCGAGGGGGCGGTGACGGCAGCTGGGGGACTTTCCGTGGGCCTCGGCGCCGATGCGCTGCTTCATCGTGGGGGGCAGGGCCCTGACGTGGGCCCAGGACCAGAACCAGTGGGACATCGGCATCGCCGGCGCGGCGGGCACTCTCGGGTGCGCGTTGCTGTTGCGCGGTGGCTCGGGCTGCGGTACCGCCGCGGCGGTGTTCGCCGTGACGAGTCCGAGCGCCGTGCACAGCGCGAGGAAGGCGGTGACGATGGTGGTCCACAGCTTCATGACCTTGTTCCGGGCCATGGCCCCTCACTTTCGGGTCGGGCGATTTGCGTACTTTCCTCATGATGTGTATGGGGGTCGCGAAGTGGTGGATCTACGCCCGTGGCGCGGCGATGTTCAGATGAACACCACCCGAATGGCCGCGGAAGGGTCGAAAATCCCCAAAAGCAGGGCTAATGGGGTCGAAGAGGGAGCAAAGTAACGGTCCGTGCGGGTGTGGTCACCCTCCGGCCGGAGCGCCGCGCGCCCCGCCTATCACGCTGCCGCGGGCGGGAGTTGGGGTCCGACGCAGGTCACCGATCGATATCGGGCGGTGTGTATAGTCGGGCGCCAGAGGTCCCCTACGTCAAGGAAAGACGAGGTCGCGCGGTGAAGAAGCTTCTCCTGGTCGCACTGGCCGCCATCGGCGGGCTCCTCGTGTACCGCCAGATCCAGGCGGATCGCGCCGAGCAGGATCTGTGGACGGAGGCGACTGACTCCGTGCCCACGGGTTCGTGAGTACCGACACCGGAATCTGATCAGACCCCGACCGCACTCGCGGTCGGGGTTTTGTGTTGCCGGAGCACACCGGTACGGCCCTGAGGCAACGCATTTCGGACACCCGTCCGGATTTCGCGGATGTCGCGCGGGCACTCGGGGCAGGATGGCCACGGTCCGGTACCACTCGGTCACCGCGACGGTGCACGACGACGGGGAGGCGCGCGATGACGCGGCGTACGGCGTGGCGGCGGGCCGCGGGACACCGGGGCCGCCGTCCCCTCGCTGTCGCCGCGCGTTTCGCCGCCGTGGCCGCGGTCCTGTGCGCGGTGGGCGCGCTGCCGGACGGGAGCGCGGTGGCGGCCGGTGCGCCGGGCGGCGGCACCTACGCCTTCGCCGAAGACGCCCACACCGTCGACGGGGCGAAGAGCACCACCGACGCCGTGCGGCTGGACCCGGGCAAGATCTACCGCAGCTCCATCACCGAGGGCGCCGAACTCTCCTACCGCCTCGAGCTGGACGCCACGACGACCGCCTACGTCCCCGTCACCGTCGTACCCCCGGCGGACGCCACCGTCTCCGCCACCGACGGCATCAGGGTGTCGGTGCAGGACGCCGACGGCACCCCCTGCTCCTACACGTCCGCCCGCTTCGGCGCCGGCCTCAGCCCCCGCCCCGTCACGGCGCTGGGCATACGCGAGGCCGGAAAGACGCTCTGTCAGGAGGCCGGCACCTACTACGTCCTCGTCCAGCGTCTCGACGCCACCGGATCCGCCGGCAGCACCTCACCCGGTGCCTGGGGCCTGGAGATGGCCCCCGTCACGGAGCCCCGTACGACCCGAGCCGAGTCCACGGACGCCCCCGAGGCCTGGGACTCGGCCTCCCCCGAGGCCGTCACCGGCGACCCCGGCCGCCGCACCGGCGGAGCGGGCTTCGCCACGGCACGCGCCCTGGAAACGGGCGTGTGGCGGACCTCCATCGCGCCCGGCCAGACCCTCTTCTACAAGGTTCCGGTCGACTGGGGCCAGCAGCTCTACGCCACGGCCGAACTGGGCAGTTCGACCAGCCGGGGCGGCTACGTCAGCGGCGCCCTCGATCTCTCGCTGCACAATCCGGTCCGCGGACGCGTCGACGACGTGGCCCGCGGCTACACCGGCAGCCAGCTGACGGCCGCCGTCGCCCCCCTGCCACCCGTCGAGTACCGCAACCGCTACGCCGTCCGCGACGACATGAGAGCCATGCGCTTCGCCGGCTCCTACTACCTCGTCGTCCATCTCAGCGGCCATATGACCGACACGTTCGGCAAGGGGCCTTTCGGGCTTACGCTCCGCGTACGCGTCGCCGGAACCGCGCACGAGGGCCCCGCGTACGCCGGAACACCCGGCCAGCACAGGCTCTTCGAAGTCACGCCGCAGGACCGGGAGGCGGCGGCGTCCGGGGGGACCGGGGGGGCCGGGGGCGGTAACCCCACGATGAAGGCGGTCGCGGCCGGCGGCATCGGCACGGGGACCGCGCTGCTGCTCCTGCTCGCCGTGTGGACCGTGGCGGCCCGGCGGCGGGCCGGGACTCAGACCCGGGCCAGCGCCCAGAAGCCCACGGCGTAACAGGCCAGCGCCAGCAGCAGGATCGGGACCGCGGCCTTCGCCGGGGGGCCGGGACGGCGGACGCGGCGCGCACGGTGTCCGGAGCGGCGTGCGGGCCGCGGGGAGTGCGGCGGGATCTCCTGCGCCAGGGGCGGAACCCGCGGGTCCTGGGCGGTGTACGAAGCCGTGGAGGCCTCACCGCGCTGCCTCGGCACCGGTGTCAGGACCTGAGTGGGGTTCCACGGTGCGGAGGACGATCCGGTTGAGGGCATGGTGGGGGTGGGCGGGAGTCCGGGGTGGTGTCCGCGCCGCTGGTGGTGCCGGAGGCCTTGATCCGGCTGGGGCGCGCTGGGCGGCGGCAGATGGAAACTGCCGGTGTCCGACATGGTGGAAGGCTGCGAACCGGTTCCCTCGCGGGGATCGGCGGGCGCGGCGCCGGACGCCGGTCGAACGGAGGCCGCCCAGGCCGTGCCCTCCGCCCCGGTGGACGCCGCTCCCGTGTCCCCGTCCCCGCCGATGTTCCCGGCGATGTCCCCGCCGATGTCCTCGCCGGCGTTCCCGTCCGCCCGTGTGTCCACCCCCGAGGCCCGCACGGCGGGTCCGGCTGGGCCGAAGCCCGGTGGGAGAGGCCCTAGTTGGTCGAATATCTCGATCAACTCGTCGTCGGGACCGGGCTCCGGCAGAAGTTCCACGGCCGAGGCGAGGGCCTTGCGCGCACCCGTCGCCGTGCGGAACCGGGCCGACGGCTCCGGCTCGATCAGCGTGGCGACAACCTGCCAGAGCGGCTCGGGGATGCCCTTGGGCGCGCTCGGGGTGCCGTGCTCGGCGAAGTACTGGACGAGCGCCTTGGCGTCGGGCTTGGCGCCCTCCAGCAGATACAGCGCCACCAGACCCACGGCGAACAGGTCGGAGGGGAAGTCCGGTTCGGCGCCCATCATCTGCTCGGGAGCGAGGTAACCGGGCGTCCCCACCACGAGGTTGGTCTCTGTCAGGCGCGGTTCGCCCAGCCGCATCGCGATGCCGAAGTCCGACAGACGCAGCCGCGGACGACCCGTGCCGGTTGCTTCGAGCAAAATGTTGGCGGGCTTGATGTCACGGTGCACGACTCCTTCCCCGTGCACCGCGGCCAGCCCCGAAAGGAGTTGGTCGAGCAGCGTGCAGACGAACGCCGGCGGCAGCGGACCGTAGTCCCCGACCAGATGGACCAGCGAACCTCCGGCGACCAGGTCCATGGTGAACAGAACCTGGTCGTCGTCGGCCGCCCAGCTGGCCGGTGCCAGCACATGAGGATGGTCGATCCGCAGGGCCTGCTCCCGCACGAAGCGCAGAAGCGAGTGGGCGTCGCGCTGCTGCAGCACCTTGGCGGCCACATAGCGCCGGCGGCGGTGGTCCCAGGCACGCCAGACCGCGCCGACTCCTCCGCGTCCGATCGGGTCGACCAGTTCGTACCGGCCGGCGAAGACCTCACCCATGGCTGCCCGTCGCTCCTCCCCCTGCGGTTACCCCCCGCCCCCTTGCTTCCCCCGTGATGAGCGATACGACCCCTCCGTGCCCCCGGGGCTTCCCCTGACCCCGGCCCGCCGGACCCCCTCCGATGGACCGGGCCGTGGGCTCAGCTCTGGTGGGACTGGTAGTGCGCGACCGCGTCGGAGGTGCGACCCGCGCCGTACACCCGGAGGAACTCTGCCAGTTCCGGGTGGGTCGGGGCGAGGGTGTCGGCGGCCTCGATGATGTCCCCCGCGGCAGCCACCGAGCGCAGCAGCGACTGGATCTCACGGACCACTCGCTTGACCGTGGGTGCCCCCGAACTGCTCGTCGTCTGCGTGGCGTTGCTGAGCACCGAGCCCCCCTGAGACTTCTTGATCTCGTCCATCCGGTCGGTCGCCTCGGCCGCGCTGACGCTGCCGTCCGCGACCTGTGCCGCCAGGTCCTGCAGCAGCTGCACCCGCTGGACCACCGCGGGATTCCCGATCTTCGCGCGCTGCCCGCTCATCAGCTGCGACAGCATCGGCGCGGACAGTCCCAGCACCGCCGCGAGACGAGCCTGGTTAAGACCAAGATCGTCTATGAGCTTACGGAAGAGCGCCCCCAACGGCTCCCCGTACCAGTTCCGCTGCAGCTCCCGCGCCCTTGCGGTGGCTTCCTGCTGTGCGGCGTCCATTGCGTCTCCCCATCGCTTCCCCAAACGTGGGTTCGCTGTAGCGAACCACGTCGAGCATCTTACGGAGAGTGGTCGTCCACGGGGACCCCCAAGTTTTTTGCGAGATACCGGGGGTGACCCGGTACTCTGGTCTGCGGCGCCCCCCGGAGCGAGTTCCTTCCGGTGGTCGCTTCTCTAGCGGGGCCTTAGCTCAGTTGGTAGAGCGCTGTCTTTGCATGGCAGATGTCAGGGGTTCGACTCCCCTAGGCTCCACAACAGGAAACCCCACCTGGTCGGCGGAAATGTCGGCAGGTGGGGTTTTGTGCGTCAGCACGTTCCGCGAAGCGCGGCGGACCTGGGCCCACGGGGGCCGTCTCCCTTCCGCCGGCGGATCACCGCCACGGACAGCCCCGCCCCGTCCTTTTCAGCCACACCCATCAACCCACCCCCTCGCGGCCCCCGGGACCACACGGCGTGACGTCGGCCGGGGCACGGCCGCGGGATGGGGTCGGCGCCGGCGGGCTGGGTACTCCAGGGGCATGCGGGTGAGCGTGGTGGATGCGGGATCGAACACGGTCAGACTGGTCGTGGCCGACGCGGAGGGGGGAGTCCCACTGCCGGTCCATACGGTGAAGTGGCGGCTGCGCCTGTCGGAGCAGATCGAGCCGGACGGGACGATCGGCGAGGAGGCGCTGGCGCGGCTGGTGAAAGCCGTGGCCGCGGCCGGCAGCGCGGCGCAGGGGTGGAGGGCCGCGGGCCCCTTGGCGTTCGCGACCGCCGTGGTGCGCAACGCCCCCAACCGGCAGGAGGTGATCAGCCGGATCCGGTCGGAGACGGGTATCCGGATGTGCACCCTGCCCGGGGAGACGGAGGCGCAGCTGACCTTCCTGGCGGCCCGGCGCTGGATGGGCTGGCAGGCCGGCCCGCTGGCGCTCCTGGACATCGGCGGCGGCTCACTGGAAGTGGCCTTCGGACGCGGCCGTCTGCCCGACTTCGCCGCCTCCCTCCCCCTCGGCGCGAACCGTCTGACCCGGGAGTTCCTCGACGTCCAGGACCCGCCCACCCAGGCCGAGTTGAAGGCGTTACGCCGCAGGGTGCGCCACGAACTGCGGGACGCGGCGGCCCGGGTCCGCTGGGAGGGACCGCGCACCGCGGCCGTGACCTCCCGCACCTTTCAGCAGCTGGCCCGGCTCTGCGGGACCGCCCCCGGACGCCATGGCCCCTTCGTCCCGCGCGACATGCTCCGAAAGGACCTGGCGGAGGCCATCAGCGCACTCGCCGCGCTTCCCGCGGCCGAGCGCGCCCAACTGCCCGGCATCTCCGCACCCCGCGCCGCCCAGAGCCTGGCCGGAGCCCTTGTCGGGCACACCGCCATGAAACTGATGGGCCTGCACCGGGTCACGGTCTGCCCCTGGGCCATCCGTGAAGGCGTCCTGCTCCGCTACATCGAGGACGGCACGGAATGGTGGGCGGACGTCACCACGGACACTCACACGGACACGGACACGGACACGGGCACGGGCACGGACACGGACACGGACACGGACACGGACACGGACACGGACACGGACACGGACACCCACACCGACGCCGACGTCCGCCCGGCCGAAGGAGCCCCGGGTGAAGGTTCCACGTGAAACATCACCATGGGGCACGAGACACCGAAGTCTCGTGCCCCACAACGAGGTTCGCGACGGCAGACGTCAGGGGCGGTTCTCGTCGTCCCTGGCCGCCTGCTCCTCGGCCTCCTTGGCCTGCACCTCCGGGTCGAGGCTGCCGTCCACCGACGTGAGGCGACCCGACTCCGGCACCTCGGTCGCGGCGGGCGGCTCGACCAGCCAGTCGGGGTTCGCCTGCTTGTCCCACCACTTCCAGGCGGCGAAGGCAGTGCCCGCCAGGGCACCCAGCACGGCCAGCACCTTGACGGCACGGCCGCGCTTCTCCCGCCGCGCGTGCTTGCGGACCAGCTTCTGGATCTCCTCCGGCGTCACCTGGCCACGGAGCGCGGCCAGCGCGGCGACACTCCGCGCGGCGGCCTCGTCACGCATCGGTCCGGCCGCGGCGACGGCTTGTTCGATCTTCGGCCGTGAATAGTCGGCCGCCTGCCGGGCAGCCTTGCGGGTAAGGACGGCGGCATCGTGCGCGGCCTGGTCGACCTTCGGCGGCACATGTGCAAGGGCCTGTTCCAGGCGCGGTGCGAGATAGGCGTCGTACTGGACGCGGGCCTGTTCGGCGGCCTGCGACATCACGGGCGCGAGCCGTACACGTGCCTCCTGCGCGTAGTAAGAGGCACGCTCCTTGGCCGTGTCGGCGTAGGGCGCCACCACTTCCGCGGCGTGCAGCACGCTGTCCTTCGCCGAGCCTGTCGCGGCGCGCACGCTGTCGATGCGGGTCACGGCTTCCTCCTCCTCGGTGGCGTACGGTAATTCGACTTTCCACACTTTTACGGATCATGCCTGTCAACCATCTGCGGGGCACGCGAGGAAGGGCATACGGGTGCCGATCCACTCGATCAAGCACAAGCGCTGATGAATGACGAATTCTGGGCAACAGGGGCTTGTCGACGACAATGCCACGGATCGCGGCCGCGCGCTCCCGCCCAGAGCGGAGTCGACCTGTTTTCCGCAACCGATTCGCGCGGACGACCACCCGGTGAACGTGGTCGGGCGACGCGCCTGCCCGTCCGTGCAAGGATCGGGGGATCACAGGAAGACAACGGAAGGCAGATCGTGGCCGAGCAGCTCTACGCCACCCTGAAGACCAACCACGGCGACATCGAGATCCGGCTGTTCCCGAACCACGCGCCGAAGACGGTCAAGAACTTCGTCGAGCTCGCCCAGGGCGAGCGCGAGTGGACGCACCCCGAGACCGGCATCAAGAGCACCGACCGGCTCTACGACGGCACGATCTTCCACCGAGTGATCAGCGGCTTCATGATCCAGGGCGGTGACCCGCTGGGCACCGGCATCGGCGGCCCCGGGTACGAGTTCGAGGACGAGTTCCACCCGGACCTCTCCTTCAACAAGCCCTACCTGCTCGCCATGGCCAACGCAGGCCCGAACACCAACGGCTCCCAGTTCTTCGTCACCGTCGGCCCCACCACCTGGCTGAACCGCAAGCACACCATCTTCGGCGAGGTCACCGACCCGGCCAGCCAGAAGGTCGTGGACGCCATCGCCGGCGTCCCCACCTCGCGGCCCAACGACCGTCCGGTCAACAAGGTCGTGATCGAGTCGGTTGTCGTGGAGAAGCGCCAGAGCTGAGCCCGGCGGTCCCGGCCACCGTGAGGGCACGCCGGTTTCTCCCGGAGGGAACCAATCGCCCCGCTCGTCCGTAAGGATGAGCGGGGCGATTTCATCGCCCACGACGACCGAGGGGATCCCATGGACCAGGCCGGAAGCGCGCAGGACGCCCAGAGCCTGTCCGTGTGCTACCGGCACCCGGACCGTGAGACCGGCATCCGCTGCGCCCGCTGCAACCGCCCGATCTGCCCGGAGTGCATGATCAGCGCCTCCGTGGGCTTCCAGTGCCCCGAATGCGTCCGCGGCGCCTCCGGCACGGGATCCGCACCGGCCGCGTCCCGGCCCCGGACGATCGCGGGAGGCGCGGTCACCGCCGATCCACGCCTGGTCACCAAGGTACTGATCGGCCTCAACCTGGCCGTCTTCCTCGTCCAGCTCGCCGTCGGCGACCGCTTCACCGACCGGTTCGAGCTGATCGGCCAGGCCTACGTCCCCCTCCTCGGCTCGGTCCAGGGCATCGCGCACGGGCAGGAGTACCGGCTGCTGACCGCGATGTTCCTGCACGCCGGTTTCATCCACATCGCCTTCAACATGCTCAGCCTGTGGTGGATCGGAGGCCCCCTGGAGGCGGCCCTCGGCCGGGCCCGGTACATCGCCCTCTACGTCGTCTCGGGGCTGGCCGGCAGCGCCCTCAGTTATCTGCTCGCCGCGCCCAACCAGCCCTCGCTGGGCGCCTCCGGAGCGATCTTCGGCCTCTTCGGCGCGACCGCCGTCCTGCTGCGACGGCTCAACTACGACATGCGCCCGGTCATCGCCCTGCTGGTCATCAACCTGATCTTCACGTTCAGCTGGAGCGGCATCGCCTGGCAGGCGCACATCGGCGGCCTGGTCGCCGGCATCGTGTGCGGCTACGCGATGGTCCACGCCCCGCGCCGGAACCGGACCCTGATCCAGTACGGCACCTGTGCGCTGATCCTGGCCGTGGTCCTGGTCCTGACGCTGCTCAGGACCGCTCAGCTCACCTGATACCGAACCGTTGTCCACAGCGTGTGTCGGATCTTGTGCACGCTGTGCGGGAACAGCTGTGCCCCCTGCTGCTCAGGTGTGTTTTCCCAGGTCAGACAGGGGGCGAACAGGCTTGCGGGGTGGCGGTGTGTCAGTCGTATCGGCGTCAACGTCCGAGGGGTTATCCACAGATCGTCTTTCTTTTCCCCAGGCTGGATGTGGAAATCTCCAAACCTGTGGATAACTCAGCGGATACCCCTGGGCAGAGGTGTATTCACCGGGAAGCAGGGCCTACTTCCACTGCGTGGAGACGCCGAATCCCGCCGCGATGAAGCCGAACCCGACCACGATGTTCCAGTTGTCGAGCTGGTCGATCGGCAGCGAGCCGTCGGTCACATAGAAGACGACGATCCAGGCCAGACCGATGAGGAACATGGCCAGCATCACGGGCGCGACCCAGGCGCGATTGGTCAGCTTGATCTGGGCAGCCTGCTTCGCGGGCGGCGGCGTGTAGTCGGCCTTCTTGCGGATACGTGACTTCGGCACGAGGGTCTCTCCTGTCGATGCGCTGCGTGGCCGCGCAGGTAACTGGGTCGGTCCGGGGCAGCGTACAAGGGGACACTTAGTGCTCCCCCGGGCGTCCGTTAGCGTAGTGCTTCCGCGGCGCCGAAGGAGATAAGGGTACGTTGAGCAATTCTGCCGACTCCCCCGGGACGGGATCAACGGGTTCCGGCCCTGCCCGCACACCCGGCTTCAGACCGGTGCGGATCCTCACGGTCGCCGTGTTCGCCCTCGCCGGGCTGATCTTCTTCACCAGTTTCAATACGGCCAAGGGCACCGACATCCGTACGGATGCCTCTCTGCTGAAGCTCTCCGACCTGATCCAGGAGCGCAGCCGCAAGAACAAGGGGCTGGACGAGTCCAACGCGACTCTGCGCGGCAACGTGGAGTCGCTCGCCGAGAGCGACGACGGCAGCACGGGGGCCGAGGACAGGAAACTCGCCGCCCTGGAGAAGAACGCGGGCACCCAGAAGCTCACCGGCAAGGCGATCACGGTCACGCTCAACGACGCCCCGCCCAACGCCACCGCAAAGCTTCCCGGCTACCCCGAGCCGCAGCCCGACTACCTGGTCATCCACCAGCAGGACCTGCAGGCCGTGGTGAACGCCCTGTGGAAGGGCGGCGCCCAGGGGATCAAGGTCATGGACCAGCGGCTGATCTCCACGAGCGCGGTGCGCTGCGTGGGCAACACCCTGATCCTCCAGGGCCGCGTCTACTCGCCGCCGTACAAGATCACGGCGGTCGGCGACCCGGACGCGCTGCAGAAGGCGCTCGCCGCGAGCCCGGCGATCCAGAACTACATGGTCTACGTCAATGTCTACGGTCTCGGCTGGAAAGTCACCGAGAACGGGACGGTGACTCTTCCGGGCTACTCGGGCACAGTGGATCTGCACTACGCGAAGCCCGTGCAGTAGCCCGTCCGTCCAGGAGCCGCCGGTGCGCGTGATCGTCAGGACCGTCAGCGAGCTCTGCATCACCGTCGGCGCTCTGATCGTGCTGTTCGTGCTCTACGTGCTCTTCTGGACCGGCGTGAAGGCCGACGGCGTCATGGACGACCAGATCGCCCAGTTACAGCGGGAGTGGTCCAGGGGAGCGGCCCAGCGGTCGGCGGCGGGACCGGGCGCCTCGGCGAGCCCCCGGAAGCCGGCGCCGTACCACTACGGCAAGCCCTTCGCGATCATGTACATCCCGCGGCTCGGTTTCACGTGGAACAAGCCCGTGCTGGAGGGGACCGGCACGGATGTGCTGAAGAAGGGCCTCGCCCACTACGCTCGCACCGCCCGGTTGGGGCAGGAGGGCGACTTCGCCGTCGCAGGTCACCGGCGTACCTACGGCGACCCGTTCAAGGACTTTCCCGAGCTGAGGCCGGGGGACGCGGTGGTCCTGACGGATGGGACGACCTGGTTCACGTATCGGATCGACAAAGGCCCCTACAAAACAGTTCCGACGGACGTTGAAGTGATCGACCCTGTCCCACGTAAGTCGGGGTATACGCGTCCAGGCCGCTATCTCACGCTGACCACGTGCGATCCGGAATGGGGGCACAGTCACAGGCTGATCGTGTGGGCGCACCTGGACTCCACACAGCCTGTGGAGGCAGGCAAACCCAAGGCTCTGCGCCGTTAGTCTGGTGCTGTACGGCGTGAGTCAGGTGCCGTGGCGCGACGGAAGGGACGGCATGTACGGCTGGATCTGGCGGCATCTGCCGGGGAACGCGTGGGTGAAGGCGCTGATCTCACTCCTGCTGGTCCTCGCCGTGGTCTACGTCCTGTTCCAGTACGTCTTTCCGTGGGCCGAACCGCTGCTGCCCTTCAACGATGTGACGGTGGACAACCAGTGAGTGCGCGGATTCTCGTCGTCGACAACTACGACAGCTTCGTCTTCAACCTGGTCCAGTACCTGTACCAGCTGGGCGCCGAGTGCGAGGTGCTGCGCAACGACGAGGTGTCGACGGCGCACGCCCAGGACGGTTTCGACGGTGTGCTGCTGTCGCCCGGTCCGGGAACGCCCGAGCAGGCCGGCGTCTGCATCGAGATGGTGCGCCACTGTGCCGCCACCGGGGTGCCCGTCTTCGGCGTCTGTCTCGGAATGCAGTCGATGCAGGTGGCCTACGGCGGTGTGGTGGACCGTGCGCCGGAGCTGCTGCACGGGAAGACCTCGCTGGTGGAGCACGAGGGCAAGGGCGTCTTCGCCGGTCTGCCGTCGCCCTTCACGGCGACGCGCTACCACTCCCTGGCCGCCGAGCCTGCCACGGTTCCTCCGGATCTGGAGGTCACGGCCAGAACGCACGACGGCATCATCATGGGCCTGCGCCACCGGGAACTCCCGGTCGAGGGAGTGCAGTTCCATCCCGAGTCCGTGCTGACCGAGCACGGGCACCGGATGCTGGCGAACTGGCTCGTGGAATGCGGTGACAAGGGCGCGGTGGCGAGATCTGCGGGGCTCGCCCCGGTGGTGGGCAGGGCCACGGCGTGACCGCCCTGCGCCCGGAGCGCGAGACCGATGCCTCGTACGGGGATCAGTCGTACGGGGCTTCCGGTGCGCTCGGGGACGTGTACGGGCAGGCGGCTTACGAGGGGCAGTACCTTCCGCCCATCGACGAGGAGACGGTGGCCCTGAGGCTCCCGGACCCGCCTTCGACGGCCGGGGGCGAGCTCGTACCGCCCTCTGGGGCCTCGTCCGCCGCTTCCGTCACCGGAACCCCGACGGGTGGCCGAGCGGCCCGCAGAAAGGCCGCCAAGCGGCGTGGCGGGCGTCATGGCGGTTCCGCGAGAGGGGCGGAGCCGCAGCGGCCGGAGGGAAGCGGGTCCGGGGCGCCGCTGTCGCGTGTGGAGGCCCGGCGTCGGGCGCGGGCGCGCAAGCCGGGTGCGGCCGTCGTCGCGAGCCGCGCGATCGGCGAGGTGTTCATCACCACCGGTGTGCTGATGCTGCTGTTCGTCACTTATCAGCTGTGGTGGACGAACGTCCGGGCGCACGCGGAGGCGGGCAAGGAGACCAGCGCCCTGCAGAACGACTGGGCGAGCGGGAAGCGGGCGCCGGGGTCGTTCGAGCCGGGCCAGGGCTTCGCCATCCTGCACATTCCGACGCTGGACGTGGTGGCGCCGATCGCGGAGGGCGTCAGCAACCAGAAGGTGCTCGACAAGGGCATGGTCGGGCACTACGGCGAGGCCCCGCTGAAGACCGCGATGCCGAGTGCCAGGACCGGCAACTTCGGGCTCGCGGCGCACCGGAACACCCACGGTGAACCGTTCCGGTACATCAACCGGCTCAAGCCGGGCGACGCGGTCGTGGTCGAGACGCAGGACACGTACTACGTCTACAAGATGACGTCGATGCTGCCGGTGACGGCGCCGAGCAACACGAGCGTGCTGGACCCGGTCCCGCGGGGGTCGGGTTTCACCGCGCCGGGCCGCTACATCACCCTCACGACGTGCACGCCGGAGTTCACCAGCAAGTACCGGTTGATCGTCTGGGGCAAGATGGTCGAGGAACGGCCGCGCAGCAAGGGCAAGCCGGATGCGCTCGTCGAGTAAGGGCAGATGAACAGTGGCAGCGACCACCGACGACACCGAAGAGCAGACGGATGCGCCGGACGCGGCGCCGGTACCGCGGCGCCGTGGCGCCGGCCGGATCGCCATGGCGGTCAGTGTCTTCGGTGAACTCCTCATCACGGCGGGCCTGGTGCTCGGCCTGTTCGTCGTCTACTCGCTGTGGTGGACGAACGTCGTCGCCGACCGGCACGCGGACCGGCAGGGCGACAAGGTCCGCGACAGCTGGGCCCACGACAGCGGTCCCGGCGCCCTGGACACCAAGGACGGCATCGGCTTCCTGCACGTGCCGTCGATGCACAACGGCGAGGTCCTGGTCGAGAAGGGCACCTCGACGGAGGTCCTGAACGACGGCGTGGCCGGCTACTACACGGACCCGGTGAAGGCGACGCTCCCGATGTCCGGGAAGAAGGGCAACTTCGCCCTCGCCGCCCACCGCGACGGCCACGGCGCCAAGTTCCACAACATCGACAAGGTGGAGAAGGGCGACCCGATCGTCTTCGAGACGAAGGACAAGTGGTACGTCTACAAGGTCTACGCCGTCCTCGACGAGACCTCGAAGTTCAACGTGAAGGTCCTCGCCCCGATCCCGAAGGAGTCCGGCAGGAAGAAGCCGGGCCACTACATCACCCTGACGACGTGCACGCCGGTGTACACGTCCCGGTACCGGTACGTGGTGTGGGGCGAACTGGTCCGCGTGGACAAGGTGGACGCGAAGCGGACGCGGCCGAAGGAGCTGCAGGGGTGACGCAGGCTCTTTGAGAGCCTGTCGTCCAGCATCACGACGGCCCGAAGCCGCGACCGTCTCTTGCGGCCTCGGGCCTCTCTGTGCCCCCTACTCCAGGAGCCCCGGTGGTTCGCCGGCACCCCTGATACGAGCCGGAGCCCCGGCGCCCTCCTTCAGGGTGCCGGGGCTCCGTCGTCACGGTCGGTCGGTCAGCCGCTGGTGCCGCCGAAGATGTTCGTACCGCCGTTGTTGTTGCCCCCGTTGTTGTTGTTGAAGCTCACCGTCGTCAGGGTGATCGTGGTGCTTGCAGGGTCGTCGACCTGCTGGTTCTGCTTCGGGTCCTGACCGGAGACGAGCGCGTTGTCGCTCTGGTCGCTGCCGTCGGCGAACTGGATGTTGGTGAAGCCCGCCGCGTTCAGCATCTGCCTGGCCACCGCCACGGTCCGTCCGCGGACGTCCGGGACCTGAGTCTTCTGCTGCTGGGCCTTGCCGACCTGGATCTGCACCGTGGAGTTCTTGTCGACCTTCTGGTTGGCCTCGGGGTCGGTCGAGATGACCTTGCCCACCTGGTTCGGGTCGCTGGTGTCCACCTCGACGCAGTTGCCGACCAGGTTGTTGGCGGTCATCTGGGCCTTGGCGGCGTCACAGGTCTGGCCGATGACATCGGGGACGGTCGACTTGGCCTGGGCCTTGGCGACGGTCAGCGTGACCGTGGAGCCCTTCTGCAGCTCGGTGTCGCCCGGGGGGTCCTGGGCGATGACGACATTGGGTGTCTGGTCGGACACCTGGGTCCGCTTGTCCACTTCGAAGCCCTTGGCCTTGAGCTGAGCCTCGGCCTTGTCGAAGGTCAGACCCTTGACGTCCGGCACCGCGAGCTTCGGCGCGCCCGTAGAGATCACCAGTTTGACGGTGGAGCCCTTTTTGACGGTTGTGTTGGCCGTCGGGTTCTGCGTGCAGACCTTGCCCTTCGGCTGGTCGTCGCAGGCTTTCCTGGAGGTGGTGATCTTCAGGCCGACGTTGTCGGCCATGTTCCCGGCCGTCGTCAGGCTCTGGCCCACGAAGTTCGGCGTGGGCACCGTGCTGTCCGCCGCGTTCTTGCCGCTGAACGCCCATTTCCCGATCAGGATCGCGCCGACGAGGACCAGGAGGCCCGCGACGACGAGCAGGATCGTGGAGGTGTTGTTCTTCTTCTGCTGGCGGCGGCGGTCGGGGCGGTCGTCGTAGCCGTAGCCGCCGTCGTCCGGGTTCATCGGCGGCAGCATCGTCGTGGCGCCGGCGTCCGCGCGCAGGGCCGTCGTCGGCTGGTCGTCGGGGTACCCGCCGTAGCCGACCGAGCCCATGGCCGCCGTGGCCCCGACCGGCTGGCCGTCGAGGCAGGCCTCGATGTCGGCGCGCATCTCGTCGGCGGACTGGTAGCGGTAGTTCGGGTCCTTGACCAGCGCCTTCAGGACGATGGCATCCATCTCGGGCGTGATCTCGGGGTCGAAGACGCTCGGTGGCTGTGGCTCCTCCCGTACGTGCTGGTACGCCACGGCGACCGGGGAGTCCCCGACGAACGGGGGCCGCACCGTCAGCAGCTCGTAGAGCAGGCAGCCCGTCGAGTACAGGTCCGAGCGGGCGTCGACCTGCTCGCCCTTGGCCTGCTCCGGAGACAGGTACTGGGCGGTGCCGATGACCGCTGCCGTCTGCGTCATCGTCATGCCGGAGTCGCCCATGGCACGGGCGATGCCGAAGTCCATGACCTTGACCTGACCGTTGCGGGTCAGCATGACGTTGGCCGGCTTGATGTCGCGGTGGACGATGCCGTTGCGATGGGCGTACTCCAGGCCCTGGAGGATGCCGATGGTCATCTCCATGGCGCGCTCCGGCAGCAGCTTGCGGCCGGAGTGAAGAAGCTCACGGAGCGTGGAGCCGTCGACGTACTCCATGACGATGTACGGGATCGAGACCCCGTCGATGTAGTCCTCGCCCGTGTCGTAGACCGCGACGATCGCGGGATGGTTGAGCGAGGCGGCCGACTGGGCCTCCCGGCGGAACCGGGCCTGGAAGGACGGGTCGCGCGCGAGGTCCGCTCGCAGCGTCTTCACCGCCACGGTGCGGCCGAGCCGGGTGTCATGCGCGAGGTAGACCTCCGCCATGCCACCACGGCCGAGCACCTGGCCCAGCTCGTACCGGCCGCCGAGGCGACGCGGCTCTTCCATAGTTCCCTACCAGCCCTCTCCGTCGGTCCCGACCGGCACGTGTGTGCGGCCGGAGGCTGCCGTCCGGGCCTACCGTACCCGGCTGGCGCTGTGTGACCTGGCCAAGCCCGTCACCCGATACAGGACCGGTATCGCAACGTGCACCGATGTGAAGGGGACGTGAGCGGGGTCACTTCTTGGACTTGATGACTGCCTCCATCACGTTCTTGGCGATCGGCGCCGCGAGGCCGCCGCCGGTGATGTCGTCGCGGTTGGCGTTGTCGTCCTCGATGACGACCGCGACGGCGACCGGCGAGCTGCCGTCGCTGAGCTTGGCGTAGGAGATGAACCAGGCGTACGGGTTCTCGCTGTTCTCCACGCCGTGCTGGGCGGTACCGGTCTTGCCGCCCACGGTGACGCCCCCGCCGAGCTGGGCCTTCTGGCCGGTGCCGTCCTTGACGACCGTCTCCATCATCGACTGCAGGATCTGCGCGTTCTTCGCCGACAGCGGCTGGCTGAGCTCCTGCGGGTCGGTCTGCGTGACGGTGTCCAGGTTCGACGACTGGAGCTTGTCGACCATGTACGGCTTCATGAGCTTGCCGTTGTTGGCGACGGCCGAGGCGACCATGGCCATCTGGAGCGGGGTCGCGGCGGTGTTGTACTGGCCGATCGAGGACAGCGCGGTCTGCGACTGGTTCATGCCGTCGGAGAAGACCGAGGCGCTGGAGCGGGTCGGGACGAACTGCTCCTCGTCGAAGCCGAACTTCTTCGCCTCCGCCAGCATCTTGTCGTTGCCGAGGTCCGAGCCGATCTTGCCGAAGACGGTGTTGCAGGAGATCCGCAGCGCCTCGCGCATGCTGACGTCCTTGCAGCGGATGCTGCCCTCGTTCTTCAGCTCGGTCTGCGTGCCCGGCATGGTCCACGGCTGCGGCGACTGGGTCTTCTCGTCGGCCGAGGTGTACTTGTTGTTCTCCAGCGCGGCGGCCGCGGTGACCACCTTGAAGGTGGAGCCCGGCGGGTAGGTCTCGCGCAGTGCCCGGTTCAGCATCGGGTCGGCGGGGTTGTATTTCTTCTGGAGCTTCTTCCAGGCCGCGGCGTCGCTGTTGCGGTCACCCGCGAAGGACGAGGGGTCGTACGACGGGTACGAGGCCAGTGCCAGGATCTTGCCGGTGGAGGGCTCCAGCGCGACCACCGCGCCCTTGCCGCCCTGCTGCTTCAGGCCGTCGAAAGCCGCCCTCTGCGCCGCTGCGTTCAGCGTGGTCACGACATTGCCGCCCTGCTGCGGCTTGCCCGTGATCATGTCGAGGGTCTTGCGGAAGAACAGCCGGTCGTCGTTGCCGGTGAGGATGCCGTCGTCGATCTTCTCCAGGAAGCTGCCGTCGAACGCCTGCGAGGAGTAGCCGGTGACCGGGGCCCACATGGGCCCGTTCTTGTAGGTGCGCTTGTACAGGAAGTCGCCGCTCTTGGCCTCGACCGAGCCGGTTATGGGGTTGCCGTCGACGATGATGTCGCCCCGCGGGTACGCGTACCGCTCGATGGCCACGCGGCGGTTCTTCGGGTCGGTACGGAGTTTGTCGGCCTGGACGTACTGGAGCCAGTTGTCACGGATCAGCAGCGCCAGGACCAGGAGTCCGCAGAAGATCGCGATTCGGCGCAGTGGCTTGTTCACGTCCGGCCTTTCCACAAGCTAACAGGTGCGCCTGTTTGCTTCAGTCTCTCGGTGTCGCTGGTGCTGGCGCTCATCCTCGGCCGCCCACAGTCTAGAGGCAGTGACTGTGCCTCCAGACGGGGCCGTCGACAACGACTGATCAATAGACGTACTGGAGTGGCGGAGGGTTCCAGCAAGAGCGGAGGGGGGGGGGGGGGGGGCGCGGGGGGGGGCGGGGCCGCCCGCCCGCCACCGTATGGCAAAGGTAGACACCGTTGTGTAGGGGGAGCGCACCCCCGGCGGCCCCACACACCCCCAC
>NZ_JBHYKH010000021.1:0-17180 GCF_042741275.1 Streptomyces sp. NPDC058964 | reverse complement strand
AAAACAACAATATAAAAAAACCCGACCGGGGGGGGGGGTGGGAACCACCAAGCGGGGACGGCTCCGCGGCCGGGCGCGGCCCGGGCCCGCCCCCCGTCCGTCAGAGGTTCTTCACGTGGAACCAGGTGGTGTTGCCGTGGACACCCCGGGTGGTCACCATCACCCGAGAGGGCCGGTGCTTCCGGGCCGCACCACCTGGGTCATCTCGGCGTCGGGGTTGCTGGCGGGGGTGGGCGCCGGACGGCGGGCGGTGTCGCTGATGCGGATGAGGATGCCGATCAGGGCCCAGTTGGCCAGCACGGAGGAACCGCCGTACGCGAGGAACGGCATCGTCATACCGGTCAGCGGGATGAGGCCCATCACACCGCCGGCCACGACGAACACCTGCAGGGCGAAGGCGCCGGACAGGCCGACGGCGAGCAGCTTGCCGAACGGGTCGCGGGCGGCGAGGGCGGTGCGCACACCGCGTTCCACGATCAGGCCGTAGATCAGCAGGATCGCCATGATGCCCGCGAGACCCAGTTCCTCGCCGAAGGTCGCGAGGACGAAGTCGGAGTTCGCGGCGAACTTGATCAGGTCCGAGTGGCCCTGACCCCAGCCGGTGCCGAGGGTGCCGCCGGAGCCGAAGGCCCACAGGGCCTGCATGGACTGCTCGGTGTGCCCGCCCACGCCCTGCTGGCTGAGCGTGTACTCCTTCATCGGGTCGAGCCAGGCCTGGACACGCTGCTGGACGTGCGTCTCGAAGCTCGCCACGCCGACGGCGCCGACCGCGGACATCAGCAGACCGAAAACGATCCAGCTGGTTCGCTCGGTGGCCACGTACAGCATGATCACGAACATGCCGAAGAACAGCAGCGAGGTACCGAGGTCGGTCTCGAAGACGAGGATGAGGATCGAGATCGCCCAGACGACCAGGATGGGGCCGAGGTCGCGGCCGCGAGGCAGGTAGAGACCCATGAAGCGGCGGCTGGCGAGGGCCAGCGCGTCCCGCTTCACCATCAGGTAGCCGGCGAAGAAGATGGCGAGGACGATCTTCGCGAACTCGCCGGGCTGCAGCGAGCCCAGCCCGGGGACCCTGATCCAGATCTTGGCGCCGTAGATGTTGGCCCCGAGGCCAGGCACCAGCGGGAGGATGAGCAGGACCAGGGCGCCGAACATGGAGATGTAGGTGTAGCGCTGCAGGACGCGGTGGTCCTTCAGGAAGGCCAGCACGGCGACGAACATGGCGATGCCCAGCGCGGTGTACAGCAGCTGGCGGGGCGCGGCCGTGACGAAGTTGGGCAGCGACTGCAGCAGCTTCGACTGGTCCAGCCGCCAGATGACCACCAGCCCGAGCCCGTTCAGCAGGGTGGCCAGCGGCAGCAGCAGCGGGTCGGCGTACGGGGCGAACTTGCGCACGCCGAGATGGGCGACACCGGCCAGCAGACCGAGACCGAGACCGTAGCTCAGCAGGCCCGCGGGCACCTGGTTGTTGATGGCCAGGCCCACGTTGGCGTAGGCGAACACCGGGATGGTCACGGCGAACACCAGCAGCGCGAGCTCGGTGTTGCGTCGGCTCGGTGCGCCGATGGCGCCGATCGTGGACGTGTGGTGCGTCGACGTGTTGCTAGTACTGCTCATCGTGTGACAGGGCCTCTCACGGCTTGCCTACTGCTTACCGCACAGCGAGACGACCTTCTGCTCATCCTCCGAGAGAGTGGGCCCGGGGCTGGGAGTCGCGGTCGCGGACGGGGTAGAGGACGGAGACTTCGAGGGGGACGTCGAGGAGGGTGACGAGGCCGACGGGTTGGGTGTCGGTGAAGCCTTGGACGTGAGGGAGGTACGGGTGGTTCCCGTGGTGCCTCCGGCCTCGCCCTGGCCCGTCCTGGCGTTCTTCTCGCTCTCGGCCGCCGTGCGCTGTGCCTCCTTCTTGCAGGCCGAGGCCTGCACGGACAGCTCCTGGACCTTCGACTGGGCCCGGGTGAGGTCGCCCTGCGGGATCGTGTTCTTGACCTGCTTCTGCTGGTAGGGCGGCAGGTACTTGAGTTCGATCTCGGGGTGGTCCTTCTCGACCTTCGACAGCGACACCCAGGCGAGGTCCTGGTTGATGCCGCGGTACAGCGCGACGTGCTTGCCGTTGGCGCCGACGTAGTACTGCGTCTGGGTCCAGCGGTAGCCGCCGTAGAGGCCGCCGCCGATGACCGCGAGGGCGAGACCGCCGTAGAGAGATCTCTTCAGCCACCTGCGGCCCTTGCGCGGCTTGACGAAGTCGTCGTCGGTGTAGTCGCCGAAGCTGCCCGCGGGGATGTAGCCGGTGGTGTCGCCGGATCCGGGCGGGCCGAACTCGCCGCCGCCCTGGCCGTGTCCCTGGCGCCCGAGGTGCGAGGCGCGTCCGGCCGGGGTCTGCATGATGCCGTTGTCGTGCAGGTGGAGCTGGTTCTCGGCGACCGCGCCGACCACCACGGGGGTGTCGGAGAGCTGGCCGGCGAGGGTGTCCCCGGTGTCCAGGTCCAGGACGTCGGCGACGATGACGGTGATGTTGTCGGGGCCGCCGCCGCGCAGCGCGAGCTGGATCAGCTCCTGCACGGTCTCCTGCGGGCCCTGGTAGCTGGCGAGGGTCTCCTCCATCGTCTGGTGGGAGACGACGCCGGAGAGGCCGTCGGAGCAGATCAGGTAGCGGTCGCCGGCACGGACCTCGCGGATGGACAGGTCGGGTTCGACGTGGTCGCCGCTGCCCAGTGCCCGCATGAGGAGGGACCGCTGCGGGTGCGTGGTCGCCTCCTCCTCGGTGATCCGGCCCTCGTCGACCAGGCGCTGCACCCAGGTGTGGTCCTGCGTGATCTGTGTGAGGACGCCGTCGCGCAGGAGGTAGGCGCGGGAGTCCCCGACGTGCACCAGGCCGAGGCGCTGGCCGGTCCACAACAGGGCGGTGAGCGTGGTGCCCATGCCCTCCAGCTGCGGGTCCTCCTCGACCATGGCGCGCAGCTGGTCGTTGGCGCGCTGCACGGCGTGGCCGAGGGAGGTGAGGATGTCGGAGCCGGGTACGTCGTCGTCGAGCGTGACCAGCGTGGAGATCACCTCGGAGGAGGCGACCTCGCCCGCGGCCTGTCCGCCCATGCCGTCGGCGATGGCGAGCAGGCGCGGACCGGCGTAGCCGGAGTCCTCGTTGCCCTCCCGGATCATGCCTTTGTGCGATCCGGCGGCGAAGCGCAGTGACAGACTCATGCGCACCTCGCCCGTCGGCTCCGGGTACATCCGCACGGTGCCCACCCTCCGGTCGGGAGCGCGCCGAGGACCGTGATGCGGTCCGCCGCTGCGTGCTCGCTCCGCTCGCTCATTGTCGTACTACTTCCGCAGCTCGATGACGGTCTTGCCGATGCGGATCGGTGCGCCCAGCGGGATCGGTGTGGGGGTCGTCAGCCGGGACCGGTCCAGGTATGTGCCATTGGTGGAGCCGAGGTCCTCGACGATCCACTGGCCGTCGCGGTCCGGGTAGATCCTGGCATGGCGGCTGGAGGCGTAGTCGTCGTCCAGCACGATCGTGGAGTCGTGGGCGCGGCCCAGGGTGATCGTCTGCCCCTGGAGCGCGACGGTCGTTCCGGTGAGGGTGCCTTCGCTCACGACCAGTTTGGTGGGGGCGTTGCGGCGCTGGCGGCCACCGGACTGCTGGCCGCGCTGCTGAGGGGGCGCGGACTGCTGCCGTGCGGCCTGCTGCGGTCGTGCCGCCTCCCTGCGCGCTCCGCGCTGGGTGACGCGCGTACCGAACAGGTCGCTGCGGATGACCTGCACGGCCACGATCACGAACAGCCACAGTACGGCCAGGAAACCCAGCCGCATGACCGTGAGGGTCAGCTCTGACATTGCCCCCGCTTCACCCTTCGGCTTGCCGGTAAATGATGGTGGTGCTGCCCACGACGATCCGCGAGCCGTCGCGGAGCGTAGCGCGGGTGGTGTGCTGCCCGTCCACCACGATGCCGTTGGTGGAGCCGAGATCCTGGATCGTCGAGGGCGTTCCGGTCCGGATCTCGCAGTGCCGGCGGGAGACGCCGGGGTCGTCGATCCGCACGTCGGCTTCGGTGCTGCGGCCCAGCACCAGCGTCGGGCGGGAGATCTGGTGGCGGCTGCCGTTGATCTCGATCCAGTAGCGGGTGCGCCCGCCGCTCGCCGGACGCTGTCCGGCGGCCGGGGGGTAACCGTAGCCGCCGGGGCGGCCGCCGGGCGGCGGCGCGGACGGCATGGGCGGTGCTCCGGCGGGCGGGGCGGCCGGCGGGTACCCGTAGCCGCCCGGGGCGCCCTGGCCGGGTCGTCCGGCCGGCGGGGCCTGCTGGCTGCTGGACGAGGCGAGCGTCCGGCTGCGCACCCGGTACAGACCGGTGTCCAGGTCGTCCGCCTTCTCCAGGTTGACCTTGATCGGCCCCATGAAGGTGTAGCGCTGCTGCTTCGCGTAGTCGCGCACCATTCCGGCGAGCTCGTCGCCGAGCTGGCCGGAGTAGGGGCTGAGGCGCTCGTGGTCGGGCGCGCTCAGCTCCACGATGAAGTCGTTGGGCACGACGGTCCGGTCGCGGTTCCAGATGGTCGCGTTGTTGTCGCACTCGCGCTGGAGCGCGCCGGCGATCTCGACGGGCTGGACCTCGGACTTGAACACCTTGGCGAAGGTGCCGTTGACCAGACCTTCGAGACGCTGCTCGAACTTCTTCAGGACTCCCACGGGGCACCTCCTCCGTCGCTGCTGCCGTACTGCCTTGCCTGGTACTGCTTACTGATCGTATCCACGCGCCCGGCAATCAGCCGGTTCCCCCAGCGGCTCCCCTTCGAACTCCCTCTGTCCAAGGATCGTAGAGGCGGGCCATCACCAGTGTCCCGCACCTGACTGTGGACCCGGTCCGCCTCCTGGGGAGATGAGCGGGACCGGTACGAGGTTGATACGTGAACAGGGACTCCTCGGTACACGGCTCTGCGGCTCGGTTGGGGGCCGATAAGGGATGTGAACCCACCCTGCCCGACGTGCTAATGTTCTCGATGTCGGAAGGGGCCGCCCCGAAAGGGAAGAGGCCGGAAGACACACCCAATGCGCGGGTGGCGGAATAGGCAGACGCGCTGGATTCAGGTTCCAGTGCCCGCAAGGGCGTGGGGGTTCAACTCCCCCCTCGCGCACAGAGGCAAAGGGCCCATCGTGATCACGATGGGCCCTTTGCCGTGTCCGTCACGCCCTTCATCCACCCCGTTCTGACGGTGTGATGAGTCTCTCAGGCTCGCGGGTGGCGCAGGGCGAGTGCGGTGGCGCCCACGGAGGCCGTTACGGCGAGCAGGGCGCAGGCCCCCGAACGGTGCCCCGGGCGATGTCCGGGGACGCGCGGGACGGACGGCGCCGACTGCAGGCGCAGCAGGTCGAGCCCCGCGACCAGCAGACCCAGCAGACCCAGCAGTGCACCGGACGCGATCACGGTCGGCGCCTCGGCGGCCACCAGCCGCAGCGCCTGCCCGCAGGTCGCCCCCGCCGGCCGCAGCGCGGTCGGGTCGCGGAGCTGGTCCGGGGCCGCCATGACCATGGTGTTGGCCACGGAGACGCCGCTGCGGAGGAGGGCGCTGCCCGGGATCAGCAGCAGGCCCGGCCAGGTCGTGCGGTCGGTGCCCGGCCGGTGCTCGCGCAACCACTCCTGCGGCGTCAGCATCTGCCCGCCCGGGCCGCGCGCCGCTGCGCGCAGGCCCGGCGGCCACCCTGTCGGTGTCGGTGTCGGTGTCGGTGTCGGTGTCCGGCGTCGGCGGCGAGTGCGACGTCGACCCGGTCGACGGGGCGGCGATGCGTTGCTCGGGGTGACGTAGACGCCGTTGTCCCCGGATCCGGTGGTCATCACCGCTGCGATCCGCAGGGTCCGCTCTGAGGGTGTGCTCGAAGTCCCGTGCTGGGGCTGGGCCCGGGTTTTCCACAGCAGTGGAGTTGTCCACAGGGTCTGACGGGTTTCGGCCACCGGCTGTACGGTCTGCACGAGTTGATGTTCGAGCGTGCGTGTGGACGCGGGGGAGGCGGTCGCGGTGACCGAGGCCGGAGCGGAAGTGGCGGAGACGGCGGCGGGCGGGGAGCGCAGGCTGCCCCGGGTGGGCGGCTTCGCCCAGTGGCCGCGGCAGGGGTCTCCGAAGGAGGAGGGCAAGGCGCTGCGTACACGCGTCCCGCGCGGCACGCACAGCACCCTCGACCTGGACGGCTCCCGCCCCGACGCGGTGAACGCGGTCGAGGAGTCCAACCACGGCCGCATCGCCGGGCTCACGCCGATACGGGTGGGCAGGATGGCCGCGACCCCCTTCGCCTTCCTGCGCGGCTCGGCCGGCCTCATGGCCTACGACCTGGCGCGCACCCCCACGACCAGGATCGGCACGCAGATCTGCGGTGACGCGCACGCGGCCAACTTCGGCCTGTACGGCGACGCCCGAGGCGGTCTGGTCATCGACCTGAACGACTTCGACGAGACCGTGCACGGCCCCTGGGAGTGGGACCTCAAGCGGCTCGCCGCCTCGCTGGTGCTGGCGGGCCGGGAGGCGGGCGCCGACGAGGACACCTGCCGCAAGGCGGCGTACGACGCGGTGGGCGCCTACCGGCGCACCATGCGCCTGCTGGCCAAGCTGCCGGTCCTGGACGCCTGGAATGCCATCGCGGACGAGGAGCTCGTCTCGCACACCGACGCCCACGACCTGCTCGGCACGTTGGAGCGGGTCTCGGAGAAGGCGCGGGCCAACACCAGCGGGAAGTTCGCGGCGAAGTCGACCGAGGCCGCCGAGGACGGCGGGCGCCGGTTCGTGGACGCCCCGCCGGTGCTGCGGCGTGTCGAGGACGCGGAGGCCGCGGCGGTGGCGGCGTCCCTGGAGTCGTACGTGGCGACGCTCTCGGAGGACCGTTTTCCGCTGCTGGCCCGGCACGCGGTGCACGACGTGGCGTTCCGGGTGGTCGGCACAGGCAGTGTGGGCACGCGGTCGTATGTCGTCCTGCTCCTGGACCACCGCGGTGAGCCGCTGGTCCTGCAGGTCAAGGAGGCCCGCCCGTCCGCGCTGGTCCCGCATCTGGCGACGGCCGGATTCGACGCGGCGCCCGTGGAGCACGAGGGCCGGCGCGTGGTGCTGGGCCAGAAGCGCATGCAGGTGGTCAGCGACATCCTGCTGGGCTGGACGACGGTCGACGGCCGCCCCTTCCAGGTCCGTCAGTTCCGCAACCGCAAGGGCAGCGTCGACCCGGCCGCCCTCGCCGCCGACCAGGTCGACGACTACGGCCGCATGACCGGCGCCCTGCTGGCCCGCGCCCACTCCCACAGCGCCGACCCCCGTCTGATCGCCGGCTACTGCGGCAAGAACGAGGAACTGGACGAGGCGATAGCCGAGTTCTCGGTCCGCTATGCCGACCGCACGGAGGCGGACCACGCGGACCTGGTGGCGGCGGTGAGCTCGGGACGGATCGCGGCGGAGATGGGCGTGTGACGGGTACCGGAGCCGAACGGCCGGGGGCGGCGCGGTGAGGTACGTCGAGCTGAACGAGGGCGAGGAGGGGGTCTTCATCGACCCCCGGCCCTACCTGGCACGGCTCCCGGACCTCGCGGAGAGCCTGCCGCCCGGAGCACGCGCGTTCGCCACCGATGCCGGCCACTACGACTTCGGCGGCAGACGCTGTGTGAAGGATCTGCGGCCGCAGCGGATGCGGCGTACGGGCGCCGACGACATCGAGATCCGCTTCCGGCACAACTGCTGGAAGCACGACGAGGACCTGGTCATCCGCTACCGGGGCGTCTCGCGCTTCCAGACGGACGTACTGGGCTTGTGCGACCTGGCGTCTCTCGGCGACGTGATCCTCGACGAGATCCTCCCCCGCCCCGGCGGCTGCACCCACGAACTGTCCTGCCGGCCCGGCACGCTCGTGGTCGCCTGCCGGGATCTGGTGGCCCGATGGGTGGCCGCGGACTGTCCCGAGGCCCGGGAGCCGTCCTGATCCGGGCCACCGCGGGCGACGGGTTTCGGCCGTGGCCTACGCTGTTCGCGTGACGACCCCGGAAGCTGAGCAGTCCCCGCCGCCGAGGCCCGAGGAGCGGCTCGAGCAGGCCGTGTGGGCCGCCGAGCAGGCCCTGATCGAGTACGAGATCGCGCTGGAGACCTTCCGCGTCGAGGTCGAGAACTTCTCCCGGCTGCACGACCAGAAACTCGGCCCCATGTATGCCCGGCTGGAGGAGCTGGACGCACGGATCGCCGAGGCCAGGGCCGCCCGCACCGGCGACCCGGAGGACATCCGGATCGCGGAGGAGGCGCGGGCCCGGGTGCTGCCGATCCCCGGGGTCGAGGAGCTGATGCACGGCTGGATGGACGGCCACGGCCTGTACCCGGAGGCCGCGGCGATGCTCACGGACCAGGCGGTACGGCCTCCGCAGCGGGTGCGCCCGGGCGAGGAGGCCCGCAAGCTCTACCGAGACCTGGCCCGCAAGGCCCACCCCGACCTGGCGCAGGAGGAGGCCGAGCGGGAGCGGCGCGAGGAGTTCATCACCCGCGTCAACGCCGCCTACGCCCGGGGTGACGAGGCGCTGCTGCGCGAGCTCGCCGAGGAGTGGGCCGCCGGGCCGGTTCCCGCCGAGCGGCAGCCGAGCCGCGCCGAGGAGCTCTACGCGCGGCTCGAGTGGCTGTCCCAGCGCAAGGAGCTCCTCACCCTGGTCGCCCGGGAACTGGAGGACACCGCGATCGCGGCGATGCTCCGCCTGGCCCCCGAGGACCCCGACGGTCTCCTGGACGAGATCGCCGAGAAGCTCCGCTCGGACGTGGCGGAGCGGGAGGCGGAGCTGGCGGGGCTGCTGGGCCAGGGGTAGCGCCGCGATCCGGCTTCCGCTTTCCTTCGGGTAGCGTCGGAGGCATGAGTTTCGCAGCACGTGTGCCCACGGTCGGGGTCACGGATCTCAATGACGGCGACTTCCTGCTGGACGTCCGCGAGGACGACGAGTGGCAGGCGGGCCACGCCGAGGGGGCACTGCACATCCCCATCAGTGAGTTCGTGGCCCGCTACGGCGAGCTGACCGAAGCGGCTCCGCAGGACGGCCGGGTCCATGTGATCTGCCGGTCCGGCGGCCGTTCGGCCCAGGTCACCATGTATCTGGTGCAGCAGGGCATCGACGCCGTGAACGTGGACGGCGGCATGCAGGTCTGGCAGGCGGGCGGGCGGCCCCGGGGGACGGACGCGGGCGCGCCCGGCGACCGCCTCTAGGCCGCGCCCGGCCCCGCGAGAGCTCCGGGCCCCGGGCTCGGTCAGCCCAGGGGATGCGCCGCCAGCAGGTCCCCCAGAGCCTCCTCGTGTGCCGCCGCCGGGCCCAGCGCCAGTTCCAGGTGCTTGGCCCAGGCGTGGTACCGGTGCAGGGCGTACTCGGTGTCGGCGCCGAACCCGCCGTGCAGATGCTGGGCGGTCTGCACCACCCTTCGTACGCCCTCCGAGGCCCAGATCTTCGCCACGGCGACGTCCCCGGAGGCGGGCAGGGCGCCGGGCGCTCCCGAGGCGATCCGCCACGCTGCCTGCCAGAGGGTGGCCTCCATCGCGCGCAGGTCGATGTAGCGGTCGGCGGCCTGGACGGCGACGGCCTGGAACGTCGCGATCGGGTGCCCGAACTGCTCGCGCTTGCCGGTGTACTCACTGGTCATCGCGAGCACCCGCTCGCCCAGCCCGAGGGCCAGTGCGCACGTCCCCGTGACGAGCAACTCCCGCAGCCACTGCCACGCCCCGTCGGCGTCGACGACCTCGGCGGCCGTGATCCGCACGGACTCCAGGCGCAGCTCGCCCAGCCGCTCCCCGCTGGTGGAGACCTGCTCGGACAGGACCACACCGTCGTGGTCGCGGGGCACCAGGGCGAGGACGCTCCCACCGGCGCCGGTGTGCGCGGGCACGAGGGTCAGATCGGCGTCGTACGCCCACGGCACCGCCGTCTGCACGCCGTCCAGCACCCACCCGTCACCGTCCCGCCGTGCGGTAACGGCGAGTTCGGCCGGGTCGTGGCCGGTGCGGCCGTTCGCGGCGACGGTGAGCACGAGTTCACCGCGCCCGGCCCGCGGCAGCAGCCGGGCCGCCGTCTCCTTGCCGCCGAAGGCCTGTACGGCCGCGGCGGCCGCGCTGTTCTCGAGGAGCGGTACCCGGCCCAGTACCTTTCCGGACTCCCGCAGCACCAGGCACAGCGCGATGGGGTCCAGGCCCGCACCGCCGTACTCCGCGTCGAACAGCAGGCTCAGCAGGTCCGCGTCGGCGAGCCTGGCCCACAGCGCGCGGTCGAAGCCGTCGGCCACGGCACCCGTGGTGAGCGCCGGGCTCGGCACCGTGTCGGGTGCCACCCCGGCGAACACGCCCCGGGCCGCCTCGGCCGCCGCCAGCTGCTCCTCGCTGAAGGTGAAGTCCACGGTGCTGTCCCTCCCGGCGGATCCGTTGATCTGACGGACCGTCAAGATAGAACAGGTTCTAGAAGAAGGGAACGGTGGGGCGGTGAGCCGCTGCCACCGGCCGAGGCCGGGCTCCTCCGAATCGCGGTGGCGGCCCGGGGTGCAATCCGCGTCACGCCAGGTCACGGCCTCGCGACGGAACGCGTCCGTGCGGTGACGCCCGGGAGCCGGGTGTGTGCGGTGGGCGCGGGAGTACGGACGGGAGTGGTGATGGCCACGTGAACGGGTGCCTCCTCGGGGCTGCGCCCGGCGGGTGGGGCTGAGTACCGTTCCGTGCGAGCGCCGAGGAGCGGTGCTCGCGGACCGTGCGACGCCCTGCGGCGGGGCGGCCGCCGGACGGAGCGGGATCGGGGAACGGGGCGCAATGGACGCGTACGACGAGGACTCGGACGCCCCGCACGGGCCGGACGTGACGGAGTCCGCCGGCCCCTCCTCGGCTCCCCGTACCGGTGTCGCCGCGCTCTCGCCCCGCTACCAGATCGGGGCGGCCCTGGCCCTCGCCGTCGTCGCGGTGACCGCCTGCGTGCACATCGGGATGGTGTTTCTGCACGTCGCGCCGGCGAACACGGCGACGAAGCAGCACGGCAAGGCGATCGACGAGTGGATCTACCCGGAGTTCGAGCAGAACTGGAAGCTGTTCGCGCCGAACCCGCTGCAGCAGGACATAGCGGTCCAGGTGCGGGCGCAGGTCCGCACGGCCGACGGCACCACCACGACCACCGGCTGGAACGACCTGTCCGCGCGCGACGGCGAGGCGATCGACGGCAATCCGCTGCCCAGTCACACCCAGCAGAACGAACTGCGCCGGGCGTTCGACTTCTACTCCGCCACGCACGACGCCGAGAACCGCCCGGTGGGTCTGCGCGGCTCGCTCTCCGAGCAGTATCTGCGCCGGATCGTGGTGATGCGCCTCTACCGCGAGGACGCGACGAGCCGGAAGGGCACCGTGCAGAGTGTGCAGGTCCGCTCCCGGACCACCAATGTGCCTCCGCCGAAGTGGAGCCACGAGCAGGTCTCCGGCACGCCGGTCTACCGCCTGCTGCCCTGGTGGACGGTCACGGACGCCGAGGCCGCGAGGGGTGTGAAGTGAACCGTCTCTTCCTGTCGGTCTCCCGCGGCATCGCCCGTGTCACCGGGTCCGCCCTCGGCCCGCACCAGAGCGCCGTGATCCGTGTCGGCTTCGCCGGGACCTGGCTGCTGTTCCTGCTGCGCGAGTTCCCCCACCGCCAGGAGCTGTACGGCCCCGACGGCCCGTGGAGCTCGAACCTCGCCCAGCAGCTGACCTCGGACAACGGCGCCTTCACCGCCCTGCTGTGGTTCGACGGGCAGGCCTGGTTCGAGACGTGCTACGTGCTGGCCGTCGCGGCGAGCGTCCTGCTGTTGCTGGGCTGGCGCACGCGCGCGATGTCCGTGCTGTTCATGGTCGGTGTGCTCTCACTGCAGAACCGCAGCATCTTCATGGGTGACGGCGGCGACAACGTGCTGCACCTGATGTCCGTCTATCTGGTGTTCACGCGCTGCGGCCAGGTCTGGTCCCTGGACGCGCGCCGGGCGGCGCGCGCGGAGAGGGCACGCGCGCGTGGCGAGCGGGTGGTGGACCGGGTGGGACCGGCGCTCTGGGCGGTGTCCGGTACGGCACTGTGCGCGGTGACGCTGGCGGGCCGCCTCGACAGCGACCGGCTGGTGCCCGCGCTCATGTGGACGGCGTGGGCGGCGCTGGGCCTGTGGTGGCTGGCCGGCCGCCTCACGCGATCGGGCGAGCCGCGGATCCTGCTGGACGTGATCGCCAACGTCCTCCACAACGGTGCCCTGTTCGTGATCATGGCCGAGGCGTGCCTGATCTACGCCACGGCCGGCTGGTACAAGATCCAGGGATCGCGCTGGCAGGACGGCACCGCGGTCTACTACCCGCTCCACCTCGCCTCCTTCTCGCCCTGGCCCTCCCTGGCCGACCTGATGTCCTCCAACGGCACGATGGTCATGCTGGTGACGTACGGGACGGTGATCGTGCAGGTCGCCTTCCCGTTCACGCTGTTCAACCGACGGGCCAAGAACGTGCTGCTGGCCGCGATGATGATCGAGCACGCCGTGATCGCTGTCGTCCTCGGGCTGCCCTTCTTCTCGCTGGCGATGATCGCCACCGACGCGGTGTTCCTGCCCACGTCGTTCCTGACCCGCCTCGGCGGCTGGGCGGCACGGGCGCGTGCCCGAGTGCCGGCGCGCGGGAGCCGTGCGCTGCCGTCCCCCCGGGCCCCGGAGGAGGGGGAGCCCGCCCGCGTAGGCTTCACGGCATGACCGACCCCGTGACCCTCTGGCGTGAGCACGCCGCTTCCGCCGTACTGCTCGACGGCTTCCACGCCCTCAAGCACGCGGTGCGCTTCGGGGCCGGGATCCCGGTGGCGGTGACCACGGACCGGCGGGCGGCGCTCGCCCTCGCCGACGAGCTGGCCCCGGACGTGCGGGACGCGCTGGCCACGCTCCTGACCGAGGTGTCCGGGCAGACGTACGCCTCGTTCGTCCCGCGCCCGCATCCCACCGGGGTGGCCGCGCTGGCCGTACGGCCGTCCCGCGAGGCGAATCTGCGGGCACTCGCGCGTACGCCGCGCACCGCGCCCGTCGTGGTCCTCGACAATCCGCGCAACCTGGGCAACGCAGGTGCGGTGATCCGGCTGGCCGCGGGATTCGGGGCGGCCGGGGTGGTCACCACCGGCACGCTCGACCCCTGGCACCCCACCGTGGTGCGCGGCGGGGCGGGGCTGCACTTCGCGACCGCCGTGGAGCGGCTGACGGTGGCGGAGCTGCCGTCCGGGCCGCTGTTCGCGCTCGACCCGGAGGGCGAGGACATCCGGGGCGTGAAGCTGCCGGACGACGCCGTGCTGGCCTTCGGCTCCGAGCGGAGCGGGCTCTCCGCCGAGCTGCGCGCGCGCACCGATCACCTGGTGGCGCTGCCGATGCGCCCCCAGGTCTCCAGCTACAACCTCGCGACCAGTGTGGCCATGACGCTGTATCACTGGAGCGCCACCGGGGGCGCATCCCTCGCTGTCCAGTACCGCCAGTAGCTGCCGGGCGCGGCTCAGGCCTCCCGGCGGACCTCCACCACCCGGAAGCGGTTCGCCACGAACGCGCCGTCGCACAGCGCCGCGTTGGCCGCCGGGTTGCCGCCCGAGCCATGGAAGTCGGAGAAGGCGGCGGTCTGGTTGACGTACACCCCGCCGGTGAGGTTGAGCGACAGCTGGGCGGACTCCTCCAGGCAGACCTCCTCGACCGCGCGCTCGACGTCCTCGTCGGTCGTGTACGCGCCGACGGTCATCGCGCCCTTCTCGCGGACGGTCCGGCGCAGCAGGTCCACCGCGTCGGCGGCCGAGTCGACCGCGACGGCGAAGGAGACGGGGCCGAAGCACTCGTTCATGTAGGCGGCCTCGTCGTCCGGCTTGGCGCCGTCCAGCTTCACGACGACCGGCGTACGGACCACCGCGCCCGGGAAGTCGGGGTTGGTGACCTCGCGGGAGGCGAGGGCGACCTCGCCGAGTCCGGCAGCGGCCTCCAGCCGGGCCTTCACGTCCGGGTTGACGATCGCGCCGAGCAGGGCGTTCGCGCGCGCGTCGTCCCCGAGGAGACCGTCGACCGAGCGCGCGAGGTCGGTGACGAACTCGTCGAAGGTCCTGGGGCCCTCGTCGGTGCGGATGCCGTCGCGGGGGATCAGCAGGTTCTGCGGGGTGGTGCACATCTGGCCGCTGTACAGGGACAGCGAGAAGGCCAGGTTGGACAGCATGCCCTTGTAGTTCGCGGTCGACTCCACGATCACCGTGTTGACGCCGGCCTTCTCCGTGTAGACCTGCGCCTGGCGGGCATTGGCCTCCAGCCAGTCGCCGAAGCCCGTCGAGCCCGTGTAGTCGATGATCCGGATCTCGGGGCGGACCGCGAGCGTCTTGGCGATGCCCTCGCCGGGCCGCTCGGCGGCCAGCGCGACCAGGTTGGGGTCGAAGCCCGCCTCGGCGAGGACCTGGCGGGCCACCTGCACGGTGAGCGCGAGCGGCAGTACCGCGCGCGGGTGGGGCTTCACCAGGACCGCGTTGCCGGTGGCGAGGGAGGCGAACAGGCCCGGGTAGCCGTTCCACGTCGGGAAGGTGTTGCAGCCGATGAGCAGTGCGATCCCGCGCGGGACCGGCGTGAACGCCTTGGTCAGCGCGAGCGGGTCGCGCTTGCCCTGGGGCTTGGTCCACTCCGCGGTGTCGGGGGTGCGGACCTGCTCCACGTACGCGTACGCCACCGCCTCCAGGCCGCGGTCCTGCGCGTGCGGGCCGCCCGCCTGGAAGGCCATCATGAACGCCTGGCCACTGGTGTGCATGACCGCGTGCGCGAACTCGTGCGTCCGGTCGCTGATGCGCTTGAGGATCTCCAGGCAGACGACGGCCCGGGTCTCCGCGCCGGCGTCCCGCCAGGCGCGCTGCCCCGCCTTCATCGCGGGCAGCAGCGTGTCGACGTCCGCGTGCGGGTAGGTCACGCCGAGCTCGATCCCGTACGGCGAGACCTCGCCGCCGACCCAGTCGTCCGTGCCGGGCTGGCCGAGGTCGACACGGGTGCCCAGGAGGGCGTCGAAGGCGGCCTTGCCGGCGGCCGCGTCCAGGCTGCCGTGCTCGCCGTACGCCTTCGGGTGTTCGGGGTGCGGGGACCAGTACGCGCGCGTGCGGATGGCCTCCAGCGCCTGGTCGAGCGTGGGCCGGTGCTTGGCGATCAGCTCGTGCGCGGTCAGTTCGGCGGCCATGCGGGACCATCTCCTCGTCTCAAGAGCTCTTCGTCGAGCTCATGACCTGGGCAGAAACAGAGGCGGGAACAGGCGGACAGAGTTAGAGTAACCGAACGATCGGTCGGGACAAGGGGGCCTGCCGCATCTGTGGAAAACCCCGTGGGGGAGGATCGCGCACATGACAGCAATCGACCTCAGCAGCCCCGTGGCCGTCGTCGGCACCGGCACCATGGGCCAGGGCATCGCCCAGGTCGCGCTGGTCGCCGGCCATCCCGTGCGGCTGTTCGACACCGTCCCCGGGCGCGCCCAGGACGCCGCCGAAGCGATCGGAGCCCGCCTCGACCGGCTGGTCGCGAAGGACCGGCTCGCCCCGGCCGACCGGGACGCGGCCCGCGCCCGCCTGCTGCCCGCGGACGGCCTGGCTGAGCTCGCGGACTGCGCGCTCGTCGTCGAGGCGGTGCTGGAGCGGCTGGACGTCAAGCAGGAGCTCTTCCGGGCGCTGGAGGAGGTCGTCACCGACGACTGTCTGCTCGCCACCAACACCTCGTCCCTGTCGGTGACGGCCATCGGCGGTGCCCTGCGCAACGCCTCCCGCTTCGTGGGACTGCACTTCTTCAATCCGGCCCCGCTGCTGCCGCTGGTCGAGGTCGTCTCCGGGTTCGCCACCGACGTCACGTCGGCCACGCGCGCCTACGAGACCGCCCGTGCCTGGGGCAAGACCCCGGTGGCCTGCGCCGACACCCCCGGTTTCATCGTCAACCGCATCGCCCGGCCCTTCTACGCCGAGGCCTTCGCGGTCTACGAGGCCCAGGCCGCCGACCCGGTCACCATCGACGCGGTCCTGCGTGAGTGCGGCGGCTTCCGGATGGGCGCCTTCGAGCTGACCGACCTGATCGGACAGGACGTCAACGAGTCCGTCACGCACTCCGTGTGGCAGTCCTTCTTCCAGGACGTCCGCTTCACGCCCTCGCTGGCCCAGCGGCGCCTGGTCGAGTCCGGCCGGCTGGGCCGCAAGTCCGGCCGCGGCTGGTACGACTACGCCGACGACGCCGAGCCCCCCGAGCCGCACACCGCCGAGAAGACCCAGCCGCCCGCCTACGTGGTCGCCGAGGGCGGTCTGGGTCCCGCCTCCGAGCTGCTCGCGCTGATCCGTGAGGCGGGCATCCAGGTCCGCGAGGAGGAAGAGGACCACGGCACCCGGCTGGTGCTGCCCGGCGGCGGCCAGCTGGTGCTCGCCGACGGACAGACCTCCGTCGAGTTCCGCGACGTCGTGTACTTCGACCTCGCGCTCGACTACCGCAGGGCCACGCGTATCGCCCTGTCCGCCTCCCAGGACACCGCGCCACAGACCCTCGCCGAGGCCATCGGGCTCTTCCAGGCGCTCGGCAAGGACGTCAGCGTCATCGGCGACGCCCCCGGAATGATCGTCGCCCGCACCGTCGCCCGGATCGTCGACCTGGCGCACGACGCCGTCGCCAAGGGCGTCGCCACCGAGGAGGACATCGACACCGCGATGCGCCTGGGCGTCAACTACCCTCTGGGTCCCTTCGAATGGAGCCGCAGTCTGGGCCGCGGCTGGGCCTACGACCTGCTGGACGACATGCACCTGCGCGACCCCTCCGGACGCTACGCGCCGTCCCTCGCGCTCTACCGGCATGCGTACGCCACCGAGAAGCGGGAAGGCACCTCATGACCACGGCCAAGCGCGACACCTACACCCCCGAGACGCTGCTTTCCGTGGCGGTCCAGGTCTTCAACGAGCGCGGCTACGACGGCACCTCGATGGAGCACCTGTCCAGGGCCGCGGGCATCTCCAAGTCGTCGATCTACCACCACGTCACCGGCAAGGAGGAGCTCCTGCGCCGGGCCGTGAGCCGGGCCCTGGACGAGCTGTTCGGAATCCTCGACGAGGAGCACGCGCGCGTGGGCTCCGCCGCCGAGCGGCTGGAGTACGTCGTGCGGCGCATGGTCGAGGTGCTGATGGCCGAACTGCCGTACGTGACGCTGCTGCTGCGGG
>NZ_JBHYKH010000020.1:40333-41539 GCF_042741275.1 Streptomyces sp. NPDC058964 | reverse complement strand
CCACCACAACACCGCCCCCGACACACTGAGAGCCACACATCGTTCGTACCTGGCCACACCAAAACTCGCATCCCAGGTATCACTGCGAAAAGCGGCGAGTTGGAAGGCATGACTGTCGCCGAACTCGCTTTGATCAAAGCGAGTTTGAGCGAAGCACGCGTCAAAGTCGAACGACTGCTGAGGCGCGCCGACGAACTCACGGCGACTGCGGAGTCTCGCTACCCACAAGCTGCTCAAGGCGGTCAAGACGCTCGCCAAGTAGGCGCAGGGTGTCATGAATCGTGCTGAGTTCCGTGGCCAGTGCGGTGAACGCCGGGCTACTGCCCGGCTCACTACCGAGGGGCACAGATGGATCACGGACGAACGTCCCGCGGCCCTGCTGAGTGAGAACCAACCCCTCGTCACGGAGCTGACCGAACGCGCTCTGAACAGTCATGAGCTGCACGCCAAGTTCCTTGGCGAGCTTGCGAGCGGCTGGGAGCCGATCGCCCGGCTCGTACTCGCGATCGGGGCCCGCGATCTTCTCGCGGAACTCCGCCGCGATCTCCTTGGCCGTGGGCGTCTGCTTGGGCGCTTCGGGGCTCTGGTCCATGGCATCGAGAGTAGCCGGACCTAGGTCAATCTCTGATCCTTCGGCGGACTCCCTTGACAGCCAGATTGACCTAGGTCAATCTGCAATTGGGTCGGAACGAGAAGCCCGAATGGGCCTCACGGGCTGCCTTCGCAAGTGCTTGACCTGCAAGAACGCACCACCAAAGGGCCCCGAGAGGGGTCATGAGCCTCTGCCTGGCGGAGGCGAGGGACCCGGGGCCCTTGGCACTCCCGGAGGGCTGAGACCGAAAGGTCACGTCTCCATACGCCTGCGACGGGAGCTCGTGTTCCCGAAGGAGACAGAGCACCACTTCACCTCGCCATCGCACTCAGGTGCGGTGGCCCATCCGCGACCCGTCAGGAGTCCCGCATGTTCGGCAAGAAGTCGCAGCAGTCGCCCGACCTGACCAACCCGGAGAACATCGCGAAAGGCCAGAAGATCTACGACCGCATCGTGTCCGGCGAGTGCAAGGACGTCACGGCGGAGCTGAACGACGCCTACGGCCGCAGCAGCAAGAACAAGCGCGGCTGACCCCCACCACCCCCCCACGGCGAGGGGGGGGCGCGGGGGGGCCCCCCCGCGGCCGGCGGCCCCGCCCCCCCCGGCCGGCCCCC
>NZ_JBHYKH010000020.1:15873-40323 GCF_042741275.1 Streptomyces sp. NPDC058964 | reverse complement strand
TTTTTGTGCGGGTGTCGCTCTTTGTTTTTTTGAGTCCAGCGGGCGCGGGGCCGCCCCCCGCGCCCCCGCTTCGGGCCGTACCACCCTGAGAGGAACCACGACCCAATGAACGAGATTACTGTTCAGGACGCCATCACAGCGTTCGCCGACTGGATGGAGCCGACCGACGCGGAGCTGTCCGCGATCGAAGCCGAGATGCCGTTGATCCTGGCGGACGTCGACCTGGTCGACGCGCAGATCACGGCCATGGACCACGCCCCGAACGACGTCGACGCCCGCCGGGTACGCCGGGCGCTGGCCCGGGTGCTCGCCGAACGGGCCAAGCTGACCAACCGCACGGCCGGCGCGTCCCTGGCGGGGGGTGCGGCATGAGCACGATCCTCACGCTGGACGCCCTGTCGGCGCCGCTGCGGGCGTTGCGGCTGCTGGCTCTCGACTTCCCGGACCTGCCGGCCCCGGTGGTCGACGTGAGCGCGGTCTACCCGGACCGGCTGTCCCTGTCGGTGCACGAAATGCAGGGCGGGTGCACCGCGTTCGAGGCGTGGCGGGCAGCGCTCGGTATCGCTGTGGACGCGGTCGACTTCCACGTGCAGTGCGATGACCGCACTGGCGTGCTGAGCGCACAGACGAAGTACGGCGGCGCGGACATCGAGCTGACCGGCTACATGCAGGTGCCCGACAGGGCGGGGGTGGCGTGATGGCCCGCCCGACCGCTCTGCCCGCCGTCGCGGTGACGGCGGTGTCGCTGGTTCTCACCCTGGCTGTGGTGACGATGTGGCTGGGTTCGGTGATGCCGTGGCCGGTTGCGCTGGTGGTCGGTCTGGGCATCGACGGGGGTTGGCTGGCCACCCTCGCCTATGAGCGGCGCCTCGCCGCGCAGGGCGACCGCTCCGACGCCGTGACGGTGGTCGGCTGGTCGTTCGGTCTGGTCGCCACCGGCGTCCTGGTCGCCCACGCGCTGACCGTGGAAGCGGACATGGGCGCGTGGCTGGCGGTGGCTTGGTTGCCGCTGGCGGCGAAGGCGCTGTGGCTGGTGCACGGGTTGTGGGAGCGGACCGCGCTCACTGAGAACGCACTCGGAGCGATCCGCGGTATTCGGCAGGAAGCCCGCGACGAAGCGGCCGTGGCCCGTGCCCGCCTGCGGGCGGAAGCGGCCACCGAGGAGACTCGGCTGACCGCCGTGACGCAGGCCGGCGCGCGCGTCGCCCGTGTCCAGGCCGAGACTGCCAAACGGCTTTCCGATGCGTGGTCGACGCTGGAAGCGGCTCGGTCCGGTGAGGACACGGGCAGGGCACTGACCAGCGTGACGACCCGCGTCACGCCCGACGTCACACCGCGGTGGGAGCTCCCCGTCTGGGGGCCGACCGAGCCGGTTGCCGCGCTGGAGTCGGGCCCGGCGCTCACCGACGCCGAACTTGACGCGTTCGTCGACGAGATCCGCACCAGCCGCGTTCCCGCCCTGCCCTACCGGGAGATGGCGACCCGCTTCCGGGCGGCCGGCCACTCCGCATCCGAGGTTCGCCTGCGGGCCGCGTGGACGCGGGTGGCCGCATGAACACCCTCGCCACCCTCTTGCCGGCCCTGCCCCCCGTCCTCGGATGGGCGATTCATGCCCGGTGGCTGCACGGCCGGCTGACCGCGGCCCGCCGTGACCCGCTCACCGGGCTGTGGACCCGGGAGGCGTTCACCCGGCGCGCCCGCCGCCTGCTGCGCGACCCCCGCGCGGTCGTGATCCTCGCGGACGTCGACCACTTCAAGCACGTCAACGACATCTACGGGCACGCCGTCGGTGACGCACTGCTGGTAGCGGTCGCCGCCCGCCTCGCCCACGGCACCACCCCCGGCGGGGTCGCGGGCCGACTCGGTGGCGACGAGTTCGCGGCCGTACTCGTCGACCACGACGGCACGGCCCCCGACCGGCTGCACACCCTCACCCGCATCCTGGCCCGACCCCTCGACACCACCCCGAACGTGCACACGACCGTGTCTCTCGGATGGGTGCGGGCCGCCGACCACCCGGGCGAGGACCTGTCCGCCCTGATGCGCCGCGCCGATGAGGCGATGTACGCGGCGAAACGCTCGGCCCGCCCGGGTCCCCTTCGGGCGGTACGGCTCGGGCGGCTGCTCGGGTCGATCGCCGGACGCCGGCCCGGACGCCGCGGCGCGGCATGAGCGCGCTGCCCGTCTACCGGTGGCACCTCGCCCCGGACGGCTACGCCACCCGCCGGCAACTACGCGCCCGCAACCTGCGCCCCGGCGGGCAAGACGTCGCCGCGCAGCTCGAACGCCCCCGCCGCCGACGTGGGCCGCTGATCGCCTACCTGTACCGCGTCAACCTAGCGAAACCGGTCCGGCCCATGACCCCGGCACGATGGGCAGCACTCGCCAAAGCGAACCGCGCCCGCCGCACCTGCCCCGCCTGCTGGCGCGACGCCGGATACGTCATCCCCACCGCGCTCGGCACCTGCGTGCCGTGCGCGTACTCCGAAGGAACCTGCGATGGAATCGCTGCCTGACGTGCCCCGGGTCGTGCAACTCCCGGACGGCACCTACACCTACACCGATCGCCTGCCCGCCCTGCCGCAGCACTACAGCGGCCCGCAGATCATCCATCAGCATGTGCACCAGGCGCCGCCGGACCGCACGGTGCAGCGCATCGCGCTCGGCTCCGGTGTCGGAGCCGGAGCTGTCGCGGCCGGCGTCTACTTCGGCCCGCTGCTGGTCGGCGTGCTCACCGCGATGGCCGCCAACCTCGCACTGCTCGCACTGATCGCGGCGGTGTGTGCGTGGGGTGTCGTCACTGTCGTCCGCTCGGTGGGCGGCGAGGACGGCAAGCGTGCCCCTCACAACGTGCGCCGCGCCCGCGGCCGCCGCTGACGGCTGCCTGCGGCCCCCGGACATCAGTGCCCGGGGGCTGTGGGGAGCCGGACAGTCCGGCCCGGAACGGGAGAGACAGCCGTGAGCAGCAACCAGCAGCCCCGCCTCACCGCCGGCGAGAAGACCCGGATCGCCTGGTACGTCGCCCGGATGGCCAAGCGGGGCCTGGCCGACGACCGCCAGTTCGGCGGGCGGGTCGACCAGAGCGACCTGCAGCGCAAGGTCGACCGCGTCCTGGACCAGGCCCGCAAGCGCGAGGAGCGCGCCAAGAACAGCAGGACCAGCAAGTAGCAACGCCCCGGGGGTGGTCGTCCCGGCCAAGGAAACAGGCCGCCCCCGGGGTCACCCACCACCCGTTTGAGCAGCAGGGAGTACTCAGCATGACGGAAAGCACGATGAGCCCGCACCTGCGGCCCGTGCCTGACACCGGTCCCGACGACGACGCCCCGGCCGTCCCCGTCCCGGTTGACAACCCGGCTCTGCCGGACCCGAAGGTACGCATCGAGAAGCGCAAGCCGGTCCTTGCCGGGTGGCTCACCAACCGGCGTGACTTCCTCGCCACCGCCCGCCACGCGGGTGCGAACGTCGGCTATGCCGCCCTGTATCACGGGGTGCGGATCCCGGTGTATGCCGGACGTCTCGCCCTCATGTCACCGAGGGGCGCGTGCCGGTTCGTCGCGACGACGAACCGGTGGGTGTGGGACCGCGAGGCCGCACCGCTGCGGGAGTTCGCGGTGCGCACCGAGGACGTCGAGGAGTACATGCGCCTGGCCAGGCTCCGCGCCGGCCGCATCCGCCTGCGCGGCCTGGTCACCCTGGTCGCCGCCGTGTTCGGACTCGGCTTCGCCCTGTACCTGTACGTCCTGGCCCCCGAGTACCTGTACGCATTCGCCGCCGGCGGGGTGCTGCTGCTCGGGGTCGGCGGGCAGCAGCCCGACGCCCCCGTGGTCGGTCCGGCCGTGCTGAAGACCGAAATCCAGAAGCTGACCGGCTCCATCGTCCTGCGCGGACTCGACTCCATCGGGAACTCGAAAATCACTGCCGCCATCAAGAAGGGCGGCGACATGAACGGCCTGCGGTTCGTCTCGGAGATCGTCCGCGACGGGCCCGGCTACCGCGCCGACCTCGACCTTCCCTACGGCGTCACCCCCGAGGACATCATGGACGCGCGCAAGCAGCTCGCCTCCGGCCTGCGGCGCAAGGTCGGCTGCGTGTGGCCCTCGCAGGACCCCGACCAGCACGAAGGGCGTCTGGTGCTGTGGGTCGGCGACCGGCCCATGAACGAGACGACGAAACCGGCCTGGCCGCTGCTCAAGGACGGCAGCGTTGACCTGTTCAAGCCCGTCGTCTTCGGCAACGACCAGCGCATGCGCTGGGTCGAGGTGACGCTGATGTTCGTCTCCATCGTCATCGCCTCGGTGCCCCGCATGGGCAAGACCTTCCTCATGCGGCTGCTGCTGCTCATCGCCGCCCTCGACCCACGCGCCCAGATCTACGCCTTCGACTTCAAGGGCACCGGCGACTTCGGCGCCCTCGAACCGATCTGCCACCGCTACCGCGCCGGCGACGACGAAGACGACATCGAATACGTCGTGCAATCCCTGCGGGAACTGCGCGAAGAGCTGCGCCGCCGGGCGAAGGTCATCAAGTCCCTGCCCCGCACCCGCTGCCCGGAGTCGAAGGTCACGCCCGAACTCGCCAGTGACAAGAGCCTGGGACTGCACCCGATCGTGGTGGCAGCGGACGAGTGCCAGGTTCCCTTCGAGCACCACAAGTACGGCGCAGAGGTCGAGGAAATCTGCACCGACATCACCAAGCGCGGGCCCGCACTCGGCATCATCGGCATCTTCGGCACCCAGCGCCCCGACGCAAAGTCCCTGCCCCCGGGCGTCAGCAACAACGCCATCCTTCGGTTCTGCCTCAAGGTCATGGGCCACACCGCCAACGACATGGTCCTTGGCACCGGCGCCCACAAGGCAGGCATCCGCGCCACGATGTTCTCCCGCTCCGACCGGGGAATCTGCTGGATGGCCGGCGAGGGCGACGACGCCCGCATCGTCGCCTCCGCGTTCGTCGACGCGGTCGGCGCCGAACGCGTCGTCGCCCGTGCGCGCAAGATGCGCGAGGAGTACGGCAACGTCACTGGCCACGCCATCGGCAAGGGCCCGGACACCACCGGGACCGGCTCCGACATCCTCGCCGACGTCCTGGACGTCATCGCCGCCGACGAGAAGGCCGTGTGGTGCGAGCGCATCGCCGCCCGCCTCACCGCCGCCCACCCCGACACCTACGCCGGATGGACCGGCGAGAACGTCACCGCGGCGCTCAAGCCCTGGGGCATCAAGTCGGGGCAGGTCTGGGGCACCACCGACGACGGCGAGGGCGCCAACCGGCGCGGCATCAAGCGCGCCGACATCACCGCCGTGATTACACGCCGTAACGCTGATCGGGTCGCCGCCTAACCCCAGCAGGGGTGCTAGACCTAGCAGCCGCCACCGCTAGGCCTAGCACCCCCGCTAGCACCCCGTACGGCCGCTGATCAGCTCACTAGCATCTAGCGGCCCACCTGCGGAAACACCCATAAACCGCCCCTGGAAGGGATGTGAGCCCCGGTGGCTCTCGCTAGCCTCGCCCTCCTGCTACTCCTTGTCAGTTACGCACTGTTATGTGCGATCCAGCCGTTCGCCCGGTGTCGGAAGTGCTCCGGAACCGGCCTGCGACAGGCCCGCCGAAAGGTCAAACTCTGCCGCCGCTGCCGCGGGCATGCCTACCGACTCCGCATCGGCCGCCGCCTGCTCAACACCGGACGCGACATCCACCGCGTCGGCACCCGACGCCCCCACCGCCACTGCTCCGACAGGGAGTTCACCCCATGGCCGTGACCGTCTCGCTCGTCTTCCTCTTCGGGCTCGTCCTGTTCTTCCTGCTGCGCTCCCACAGCCTCAGCGCCGGCGCCGCGTTCACCGCCGTCATGTTCGGGTTCTTCCTCGCCTCCACCGGCGCCGCCGGACCCATCAACGACATGGCCACCGCCATCGTCCACGCCATCCCCAACCCGTAGCAGCCCGCCCACATAGGCCAAGGGCGGCCCCCGTCTCGCCAAAGTCCGGGGCCGCCCTGGTTCCACCCATCCAACGGAACAGTGGAGGTAACCCAGCATGACCCATCCGACCGACAACCGGCGAGTACGCAGCCACGTGCACACCGCGCTGTCTCTCGCGGCGGCCGGCGTCCCGGTACTGCCCTTGCGGGAAGGGAAGGTGCCGTTCGGAAACTGCAGGACCTGCGCACAGAACGCGTGCGGCGGCCGGCCGAACATGAAGACCCCCGGCCCCTGCCGGTGCCCCGGCGTCTGCCATGCGTGGGCCGCCGCCACCACCAACCGCACCGTCCTTGTCTCCCCGCCGTGGGCATCCGCGTGGCACCGAGCCGTCGCCGTGGCCTACCACCCCGGCGGGGCCGGCCTCACCGTCGTGGACCTAGACCACGCCGACGCCGTCGCCTGGGCCCGCACCGCCCTGCCGCCCACCCAGACCGTGCCCACCACCCGGGGAGAACACTGGATCTACCGGGGCACGATGCGGTCCGTGAACGCTGTCCATGACGGCGTCGACATCAAGTCCACGATGTCCTACGCCCGGTGGCTCGGCCCCGGCACCGGCACCGTGACCGTCCTGCCGGAGGAAGTGCGCGCGCTGGCCGTGAAGCGGCCCACCGCGGTGCAGCCCGCACCGCACGCCATCGCCGTGCCCGCACGGGCCGCAGGCGCGGCGTGCCGCCACCTCACGCCCGTCTTCCTCGAACGCGGCATCGCCATGGCGGAGCAGCGCATCACCGAGGCCTCCACCGCGGTCCACGCCACGGTGTACCGCACCTTCCTGGCCGTGCTGTCCACGCACGGCCGGTGCGGCTGCCTCACCGACGCCCACATTGCCCGGCTGTTCACCGCCGCCCAGTCCAAGGGCGAAACCGCTCGCCACTGCACCGATGCGTGGATCAACGCCCGCACCGCACTGGGGATGTAGCCATGCCCGAGGACGAGAAGACCCCGGCCCGCCAGATCATCACCGACTACGCACAAACGCACTTCCGGTACTTCCGCACCATCGACGGCACCGTCTACGCGCAGAAGAACGGCCACCCAGTCGCCCGCCCGATCCGCTCCCAGGGCACCACCGGCAGCCACCGTCAAGAACTCATGGTCGGCCTCTTCAAGGACGGCATCGGCGTATTCAACGGCACGGCACTCAAGGAGGCGCTGGACTTGATCGAAGCACTCGCCCTGACCGAGGACGTACAGCCCACCCACATCCGCGTCGCCCCGGGATTCGACGGAGCCACCTGGCTCGACCTGAGCCGCAACGACGGCAAGTGCGTCCGTATCCACCCCACCGGCTGGGACATCCGCACCCCCGACCCGAAGGAAGTGTGCTGGCGGCGCACCCAGCTCACCGGCGAACTTCCCCTGCCGGCCAAGGACACCGACGGCAAGGGCATCGACCTTCTGCTCCGCCTGTGCAACTTCGCCAGCGCCGAGACCGAGTGCCTGGCACTGGCCTGGCTCATCGGCTGTCTGGAGCCGTCCGTGCCCGTCCCCGCACCGTTCCTCACCGGCCCGCAAGGCGCGGGCAAGTCCACCGGCGGCCGGATGCTGGTGCGGATCATCGAAGGGATGAGCGGCGACCTGCGCCGGGCACCCAAGGACGAAGAGAACATGATCACGGCCGTCGCCGCCGGATGGGTCACCGCCCTGGACAACCTCTCCCACCTGCCCCCGGACCTGTCCGACCTCATGTGCTGCATCGTCACCGGCGCCGAGAGCATCAAGCGCGCACTCTTCACCGACGGCGACGTCGTCCGCTCCCGCTACCGGCGCCCCATGCTCCTGACCGGCATCGACGTCGGCGTCATCCGCCCCGACCTCGCCGAACGCCTCCTCCCGCTCCGCCTCGTGCGGCCCCGGGTACGGCGCACCGAGGCGGAGCTCTGGGCGGAATACGCGGAGATCCTGCCAGTGGTACTCGGCTCCCTCCTGGACCTGACGGTGAAGGTGCGGGCCGCCGAAGCGGACACCCCCACCGACCTGCGGATGGCCGACTTCGCCCACCTGTGCGCGCAGCTCGACGCGGCTACCGGCTTCGGCGCACTCAACGCCTACCGGGCCAGCCTCGACGACCTCAACGACGACGTCATCGAAGGCGACCTCCTCGCGCAGACGGTCCTGAAGCACGCCGCCGAGCTCGACCCGGGCACGGAAGTCCGCATGACGTCATCGGAATGGCTGTACGCCCTCACCAGCCTCTACAGCGGCGAGGAATGCCGCCCCCTGCCCAAGGGCTGGCCCGCAACCGGCAAGGTGCTCTCCGACCGGCTCAAGCGGCTACAGCCCACCCTCGCCGCACGCGGCGTCCTCATCGACTGGGGGCGCACCAGCGCCGCCCGCTACATCGAAATGACCCGCAGCACCCCGCTCACGCTCCCACACGAGCAGGAAGCGGCGTTCTGACCCGCGCCCCCCGGCACCGCACTGAACAAGCAAGAGGAGCACCCCCGGCCAGGCGTGCTCCTCTTGCTGTTCCGGCGGCCGCGCCGCCGCTGCAAGGCGCGCCGCGAAGCGGCTCCTTCTTCACATCCTGAGCCGCCGCACCACTACAGACACCACCCCGTGTTTTTCCTAAGAGGAGAGATGCTGCGTCACCCACGTCACCGGCCACCCCAAACCGGCCCCTGACCAGCGGCTACAGCCATGACGCAGACGGCTAACACCTGCGTCATCCCGCGTCACCCACGTCACAGGGTGACAGAACCCCGCCCCGCCCTGTGACACGCCCCGAGCCGCCCGCGTCACCACATAACCGCAGGTCAGTAGCACAAATGACGTGCGTGACGCGATGACGCAGAAATCCGAACCTCGGACACACACGGCTCTCGGCAGGCCCTGAAACGAACCCCTGTCTCCAACTCGTGGAGGGCTCAGTGAGCGCGCCCGCTCTAGCTAGAAACGACCTCCGAGCCATCCTCCGGGGAGGTCTCCCAGACCGGTACCTCACAGCCGACGACATCGCCGCGATGTTCGAGGTGCCCAAGGAAACCGTCTACCAGTGGCGCAAGAAGCGCATTGGACCGCCCGGTTTCCGTATCGGCAAGTACATCCGCTACGACCCCGCCGACGTGCACGAATACGTCACCCAGCGCAAGAGCGCAGACCGAGACGCCGCCTGACGCGGCTCTGTCACACGGTCCAACTCCCCGGGTAGGGGCACGCCGTGGCCCTACCCGTCCTCTATCCAGAAGGGACGACACCTCACTTGGCCGGCCACATCCAAGACCGCTGGTACAAGACCGAGACCGACACCGACGGCAAGACCACCCGCGTCAAGACCGACCGCCATTGCACCGGCATGCGCTATCGCGCCCGCTACGTCGGCCCCGACGGCACCGAGAAGTCCAAGAGCTTCCCCGACGGACAGAAGCGCCTTGCCGAAAGGTGGCTCACCAACACCGCAGCCGACATGTCGCGCGGTCAGTACATCGACCCGCGCGCGGCCCGGATCACCTTCAAGACCTACGCCGAGAAGTGGCTCAAGGCCCACACCGCTGACGTGTCCAGTCAGATCGTGGCCGAACAGCGGTTGCGCCTGCACGCGTTCCCTGTGCTCGGCGGGCGCCCGCTCGACTCGTTCCGTCCCGAGCACATCCGCGGACTCGTCAGCGCCCTGGAGGCGAACCCCGGCGTGAGCGGTGCGTACGCGCGCAACATCTACGGCGACGTTCGAGCCGTGCTGAGTGCGGCCGTGGACGACGGCCTATTGCCTCGGAATCCGTGCTCCGCGAGGTCCGTCCGCCCTCCGTCGGCCGAGCGTCGGCGCGTTGTGCCGTGGCTGCCCGCTCAGGTGCACGCCGTCCGCGCGGCGCTTCCCGAGCGGTACCGGACCATGGTGGATACGGGAGCAGGGTGCGGACTCCGTCAGGGCGAGATCGTGGGGCTTGCTGAGGACGCGATCGATTTCGAGGGCGGCATCCTGCGGGTGGTACGGCAGGTGAAGCTCATCCGAGGTAAGGCCGTGTATGCCCCGCCGAAGTGCAACAAGGAGCGGGACGTGCCGCTGCCGTCGTCTGTGGCTGAGGCCCTGCGCGCGCACATGGACGCCTGCAAGCCTGTGGAGATCACGCTGCCGTGGCGGAAGCCGGACGGGCCGAAGGTGTCGGCCCGTCTTCTGTTCACGAACACCGCGAGCGGGGTCGTCTGGCGCAGCAACTTCAATATCCAGGAGTGGAAGCGCGCACTGGCGGCAGCTGGCCTCATCCCGGACGCCGGGCCGGACGGCAAGTACGAATCGGCGCGCGAGCACGGTATGCACGCGCTGAGGCACTTCTACGCGTCCGTCCTGCTGGACGCCGGGGAGAGCATCAAGGCCGTCAGCCAGTACCTGGGGCACACCGACCCGGCGCTGACGCTGCGGGTGTACGCGCACCTCATGCCATCGAGCCAGGAGCGGACCCGTCGAGCCGTGGACACGGTCCTGGCGGATCAGCCTGATCGTGATGCCGCCAGCTGAACTGAGGGAACTAAGACGCGTCAGCAGAGCTCGCTCGGCGCCGGGCCTCGTGCGCGACGCGTCGGCGCAAGGCCTCAACCGTGTGAGGGCTACGAGGAGGCATTTCCTCTTCCCTCAGGTTGGCACCCAAGCAACCAAGCGCTTCCGCAGTCACGGTGAAGGCCGCAGTGAACTTTGTTCGCCGGTCATCTTCCAAGCCTTGAAAGGCTCGCTGGCTAGCGCGCAAGACGTCACCGATACGGACCCTAAGCTGCTCGTCCGGAAGCCTGACGAGCGCCTGTTCAATGCGCTGGTGATGATCCAACGACTCTAGGCGAAAGGGGCGCATTTCGTCCTCGCCGGCACCCTCCTCCGGAAACCTCCTTGCTAGGTTCCGCAAGGCCACGAACTCGACCGTCAACGTGTCAATGGCCTCTCGCGCGAGCTGCAATCGCCGTTCGTCACGGGACATAGATCGTTGATGACGCTGCGAGATCAGCGTCGACGCTATAGCACCCACTGTCCCTAGGGCTGCCCCCGCTAAGCCAGAGACAGCGCCGACCCACACGGCTGCATCCACGAGGCTATTTTCGCGTGCCGGGAGACGGCTTCGGGCGATCTCGCTCAGGCTGGTAGCGGGCGCTGCACCCCGCCTCACGGCCCAGAGACGGCCCGGTGACCCACACACGGCCCCCCATCCGCGCCGAACACGCTGGTAGGGGGCTCGTTGGTGCCCGGACACTGCCAGTTCTCCGGGCTTAGGCATGGCCCTATCAGTGTCGCAGATCCAAATGAGTGGCCTGCGGACTCGGCCGTCTCCCCCTGGCGAAGCGAGCCGGGGTGCGGCTGTCGCCGGGGACGTGGTGCTGCGGCCGTGGTGTTCGGCGACACGCCGGCACCCTGGCCCCGGAATCGAACACGCGACCGGCGGATCGCCGAGGAACAGCGCCGAAGTGGCCGATCGAGCGGCGCCTGGCCACGAAGAACCCGCTGGAGGTCTGGGAACAACGCCTCGCGTGCCTTGCGTAGGGGTGATTGCCGGTGGGCATTATTTGCGCACGGCAGAGGGGGGAAGCTGTGGTCGACAGGGATGGCGACGTGTTCGCCGCAGGGGAGCGACTGAACCGGGAGAAGCGCGACGCAGAACGCCGCCGGCAAGAAGACGTGAAGGCCGGAGAATCAGCAATCTCCGCGTTCACGGAAGAGTTCAACGCTTTCGCGCGGTCCAGCGCACAACGGCTGGAGGAAGCCGGTGTGCCATTGCTGGCGATTCCATGGAAAGCCAAGCGACCTGCTGAACCTCCGCCCAGTTCGTGGCTGGCGCGCAAGCTCTGGACTCCGGAGCCCCCTGAACGGGTTCCCACGCATCACGCCTGGAAGATTTGCTGGCTCTGGGCCAATGGCGATCGATACAGCAACATCGGACGCCATCTGACATGGGGGGATGTATGGAGCCACGGCGACCGGAGCGGTGAATGGAACGGATACCCCACCCTTCTCCTCGATCGCCGAGGCAACGTGACGGTTGGCCTTTCCGCGAAATTCGCGCCATCGCTCGGGGAGGGAGCGCCGTACCGCGACTATCTCTACTGGCCCTCACCGCCTCCGCAGCACGGTGCCCCGCCCGTCGGGGAGCGCCTCTCACGGGTCTCACCTCAGGACCTCGTGCATTTCATGGGCGAAACTCGCTTCGTGTCCCAGTGGACCGAAGCCGGCACGCAGGCTTACCGGGAAGAAAGCGATTCTGTAGCGGAACTGAACGCCGAGGCGGCCGCATCCTGCCTCGAGAGAATGGCGGCCGGTGTCCTCCACATGATCGATGAGCACGCTGCCGAAGCCACCGGGGATCGCGACGCCAACCCGTGGCGTCGTCTCGATCGCTGAGTATTCAGGGCACAGGGCCGCCGCAGATCCCATCGGGTGACCCGGGGACCACCAGGTCACAGGCAGTCGACCCGCCCCGGCACAATCGGCTGCGCCGGGTCGTCGCCCGACGCGGGCACCGCTCGCCATCCGCGGTCGCCGTTCGTCTCATGCGGTGGTCGGTCGTGCTGTGGGGGCGGCGGTCCTCGTGTGCGGTCACCCGTCGGCCTGCGCGGGCCTCCGGTCGTACTGCGTGGAAGTCTGCCGCCCGGCCGTCCGGGCGGCCATTTCTGCTACGTCATCCGGGCTCCGGGAGCCGACGGGTGCCGTCACGGCATGCGAAGAGCCCCCGTCCCGGAGGGGACGGGGGCTCGTTCGGCCCTGGATCGGGCTCGTTCTCGGGGCGCGGCGGCTCAGGCCGATCCGACGAACAGCACCAGCAGCAGCCACACCACAGGTGCCGTCGGCAGCAGCGAGTCCAGCCGGTCCATGATGCCGCCGTGGCCCGGCAGCAAGGTGCCCATGTCCTTGATGCCGAGGTCCCGCTTGATCATGGACTCGCCGAGGTCGCCCAGCGTGGCGCTGGCCGCGACCGCGAGGCCGAGGAGCAGGCCCTGCCACCAGCTGCCGTCGTCGATCAGGAACTGCATGCACAGCGCGCCCGCGACCATCGCGAACGTGACCGCGCCGAACAGCCCCTCGCGGGTCTTGCCGGGGCTGATGCGCGGGGCGAGCTTGTTCTTGCCGAAGCGCCAGCCGACGGCGTACGCGCCGGTGTCGCTGACGACCGTCAGGAGCAGGAAGGTCAGGACGCGGAACGGGCCGTCGTCCGCCGTCAGCATCAGCGAGACGAACGTGGCCAGGAACGGCACGTAGAACGCCGCGAAGACACCGGCCGTGACGTCCTTGAGGTAGCCCTCGGGCGGCTCCGTCATGCGCCAGACCAGTACCGCGAGCGCGGTCAGCGCCATGGCCACCCAGGCACCCTCGACGCCCCGGACGTACCCGGCGACGACCATCGCCGCGCCGCCGAGCGCCAGCGGAACCAGGGGCGCCTTGATGCCCTTGCGCTCCTGGAGGCGGCTCGTCAGCTCCCACAGGCCGACCACGACGGCGATCGCTATGACGCCGACGAACAAGGCCTTGACGATGAACAGGGAGGCGACGATCACCACGCCGAGCCCGACGCCGACGCCTATGGCGGCGCTCAGGTCGCGGCCCGCGCTCTTCTTCTGCGGTGCGGGCGCCGGCTGAGGGGCGTCGGGCATGGGCTCCGGATTCTGCGGCGCCACCGGGTGTGGCCGCGCCGTCGGGGTCTCGTCTCGGAACAAGGGGCCGCTCAGCCGAGCGGCCCCCCGGTCCTCATCCTGGTCTCCGCCGTACACGGGTACGTCGTCGGGCACGATGGGCATGGGGCGGGTGTGCTGCGCGTCATGCGCATCGTACGCGGGACCCGCCGGGGCGGCTCCCTGGGCATGGCCGCGGTCATGCCCCAGGTCAGGCCCATGGTCGGTGGGCCCCCAGTACCCGGTCTGTGGCGGCGCCCCCCAGGAAGAGTCGTTCATCAGACCTCGAGCAGCTCCGCTTCCTTGTGCTTCAGGAGCTCGTCCACCTGGGCGACGTACTTCGCGGTGGTGTCGTCGAGCTCCTTCTCGGCACGGCGGCCCTCGTCCTCGCCGACCTCGCCGTCCTTGATCAGCTTGTCGATCGCGTCCTTGGCCTTGCGGCGCACGGAGCGGATGGACACGCGCGCGTCCTCGGCCTTGCCCTTGGCGACCTTGATGTAGTCGCGGCGGCGCTCCTCGGTGAGCTCCGGGAACACCACGCGGATGATGTTGCCGTCGTTGCTCGGGTTGACGCCCAGGTCGGAGTCGCGGATCGCCTGCTCGATGTTGCGCAGGGCGCTCTTGTCGAACGGGGTCACGACCGCCATGCGCGGCTCCGGCACGGAGAACGAAGCCAGCTGGTTGATCGGCGTCGGCGCACCGTAGTAGTCGGCCACGATCTTGTTGAACATCGCCGGGTGCGCACGGCCGGTGCGGATCGCGGCGAAGTCCTCCTTGGCGACCACGACGGCCTTCTCCATCTTCTCCTCGGCTTCGAGGAGGGTCTCTTCGATCACCACTTGCTCCTGCGTGTCTTGAGTAGGCCCGGCTGCGGTTCCTTGGCGGTGGCGGCGGCCGGCTGCGTCGCGTCTTCTTCCTGCACGGTTCCCGACCGGCAGAACATTGTCCATCCCCCGGTCAGGGTCCGTGCCGCCCGTCCCCCGGACAGGTGGCGCCCGGTGGACGGAGGTGGTTTGCCGGTCAGTCCCGGCTACCCTGCTCACCCACAAGCGTGCCGATCTTCTCACCCTTGACGGCCCGCGCGATATTGCCCTCCGCCAGCAGCTCGAACACCAGGATCGGCAGCTTGTTGTCGCGGCACAGCGTGATGGCGGTGGCGTCGGCGACCTTGAGGTCGCGCGTGATGACCTCGCCGTAGCCGAGGGAGTCGAACTTGACGGCGTCCGGGTTGGTCTTGGGGTCGGAGTCGTAGACCCCGTCCACCCCGTTCTTGCCCATCAGCAGCGCCTCGGCGTCGATCTCCAGGGCGCGCTGGGCGGCGGTGGTGTCGGTGGAGAAGTACGGCATGCCCATACCGGCACCGAAGATGACCACACGGCCCTTCTCCAGGTGGCGCACGGCGCGCAGCGGGATGTACGGCTCGGCGACCTGGCCCATGGTGATGGCGGTCTGCACCCGGCTGTCGATGCCCTCCTTCTCCAGGAAGTCCTGGAGGGCGAGGCAGTTCATCACGGTCCCGAGCATGCCCATGTAGTCCGAGCGGGCCCGGTCCATGCCGCGCTGCTGGAGTTCGGCGCCGCGGAAGAAGTTGCCGCCGCCGATGACGACCGCGACCTCCGCACCGTCGCGCACGACGGCCGCGATCTCACGGGCGATCTTGTGCACCACGTCGGGGTCGACGCCCAGGCCCCCGCCTCCGGAGAAGGCCTCTCCGGACAGCTTCAGCAGAAACCGGCCGCGCACTTTGCCGTCGTCGCTCTTCTGGGCCTTGGTGGTCATGGAGATCCCGCCTCTTTCACGTGTTGCACATACGAAGAAGGCCATTGCCGATGGGGTCGTTTTTCGCTCCCATGCGCGGCAATGGCCTCCTCGTCAGATCTGCTGTCGTCCGTCACACGCGTGTGCGCGGCGGCATACGCGAACGGAACGGCCGACTGCTGTCGACCCTATCGGGGTCGCCCGTCGATCGCGGTACGGACTCAGATGCCGACCTTGATGCGCGTGAAGCGCTTCAGGGTGACACCGGCCTCGTCCAGGATCTTCTGGACGGACTTCTTGTTGTCGAGCGCGTACGGCTGGCCGAGCAGCGTGGCGTCCTTGAAGAAGCCGTTGAGGCGACCCTCGACGATCTTGGCGATCGCGGCCTCGGGCTTGCCCTCGGCGCGGGTGGTCTCCTCGGCGATGCGGCGCTCGGACTCGACGACCTCGGCCGGGACGTCCTCCTGGGAGAGGTACTTCGGCGCGAAGGCGGCGATGTGCTGAGCGACGCCCTTGGCCACCGCGGCGGCCTCATCGTTCTGCTTGTCGAGCTCGACGAGGACACCGATCTGCGGGGGCAGGTCGGGCATCGTGCGGTGCATGTACGCCGTCACGAAACCGTCGGCGAACTGCGCAAAGCGGTCCAGGACGATCTTCTCGCCCAGGTTGGCGTTGGCCTCGTCCACGAACGCCTGGACGGTCTTGCCGGCCTCGATCTCGGAGGCGAGCAGGGCCTCCAGGTCGGCCGGGGAGGTCTTGGCGACGTGCTCGGCGATGGCCTTGGCCACGGCCTGGAACTTGTCGCCCTTGGCGACGAAGTCCGTCTCGCACTTCAGCTCGACGAGGACGCCGGAGGAGTTGTCGTCGGCGATGATGGAGACCACGGCGCCGTTCTCGGCGGAGCGGCCCTCGCGCTTGGCGACGCCCTTCTGGCCCTTGATGCGGAGCGCCTCGACGGCCTTCTCGACGTTGCCCTCGGCCTCGTCCAGCGCCTTCTTGCAGTCCATCATGCCGGCGCCGGTGAGCTCACGAAGCTTCTTGACGTCGGCGGCGGTGTAGTTCGCCATGAGTCTGTGAATCTCTCTCGAAGTCTGGAGGATCGAAGATCAGGGGATTTGCAGTTCCCATGTAACCGGGCCTGCCGACTCTCCGCTGATCGACGGGTGAACGGCGGGGGCGGACTTCACCGCGCCGGAGGCGCCACTGGTTGCAGTACCGCCCCCGCCGTCAACGCTGACGCTGACGGAGTCAGGCCTGCTCGCCCTCGGCGGCCGGGGCCTCGGCGGCCGGAGCCTCGGCGGCCGGAGCCTCGGCGGCCGGAGCCTCGGCAGCCTCGGCGGCCGCCGGAGCCTCGTCCTTCTTCTCTCCCTCGAGCAGGTCGCGCTCCCACTCGGCGAGCGGCTCGCCCGCGGCCTTCTCGCCCTTCTCGCCGGTGGCGACGCCGGAGCGGGCGATGAGGCCCTCGGCGACGGCGTCGGCGATCACACGGGTGAGCAGGGTGACGGAGCGGATCGCGTCGTCGTTGCCCGGGATCTTGTAGTCGACCTCGTCGGGGTCGCAGTTGGTGTCGAGGATGGCGACGACCGGGATGTTGAGCTTCCGGGCCTCGCCGACCGCGATGTGCTCCTTCTTGGTGTCCACGATCCAGACGGCGCTGGGCACCTTCTGCATCTCGCGGATACCGCCGAGGGTCTTCTCCAGCTTGGCCTTCTCGCGGGAGAGGACCAGCAGCTCCTTCTTGGTGAGGCCGGAGGCGGCCACGTCCTCGAAGTCGATCTGCTCGAGCTCCTTGAGGCGCTGCAGACGCTTGTAGACCGTCGAGAAGTTGGTGAGCATGCCGCCCAGCCAGCGCTGGTTGACGTAGGGCATGCCGACGCGGGTGGCCTGCTCGGCGATGGCCTCCTGCGCCTGCTTCTTCGTGCCGACGAACATGACCGTGCCGCCGTGGGCGACGGTCTCCTTGACGAACTCGTAGGCGCGGTCGATGTACGACAGCGACTGGAGCAGGTCGATGATGTAGATGCCGTTGCGCTCGGTGAAGATGACGCGCTTCATCTTCGGGTTCCAGCGACGGGTCTGGTGACCGAAGTGGACGCCGCTCTCCAGCAGCTCCCGCATCGTGACGACGGCCATGGCCGTATCTCCTTGAGTTTCTCGGTTGTGCCGCGGGAACCGGCCGGTGCCCGCGCCTGACGCCCGAGTGCGCCTTGCCACGAAGGACCGAGAGGCGCTGACACCGGTGTGTGATCACCAGGTGTCGGGGCGTGCGAAGTCGACCCGGTGACCCGGATCGCCAAAAGAAGTGTACGGGACCCGCGAGGCACCGGGTGACGCCGCTGTCCACAACCGGGGAGTCGTCCACAGTTCCCGGCCATGATCGGCGGGGGTGCGGGACGGTTCCGCCATGCGACGACTGATGCGATGTGTGTGGACGTGGGTGGCGTTGCCGCTGGGATTCGGGGCGGTGGCGCTCACACCGCTCGCCAGGGCCGACGTCCCGGCGCCGGCACCACCGCCCGCGGTACCCAGGGTCGGCCGCGTCTGGCCGGTGGGGACCCGTCCCGTGGTGGTACGGGGCTGGGAGCCCCCGGCGACACCGTACGGTCCCGGCCACCGGGGCGTGGACCTGGCGGCGGCACCCGGGACACCGGTGCGCTCCGTGGCGGCGGGCCGGGTGTCCTTCGCGGGCCGGGTGGCGGGGCGGGGCGTGGTCTCCGTGGAGCTGGGGGGAACGGATCTGCGCACGACGTACGAGCCGGTGAGCCCGTCGGTGAAAAGGGGCGACGAGGTGGCGGCGGGTGAGGTGGTCGGGGCGGTGGAGCCGCCGGTCTCGCACTGCGCGGTCACGTGCCTGCACTGGGGCCTGCTCCGGGGCGAGACCTATCTCGACCCGCTGTTGCTGCTGCCGCCGTGGTTGCTGAGCAGGGGGCCGTCGAGGCTGCTGCCGGTGCTGGGGGTGCCGTTGCCCGCCTGAACGGGGCTCAGCCCCGCACGCCCCGCAGCGCCATCGCCACGGCCGCGTCGGTGATCGCCGCGGGATCCTCCGCCGCACCCAGCTCGATCCGCCGCACGGCCGCGTCCACGACGCCCTGCAGCAGCATCGCCGCGAGCCGGGGCTGGGCGTGGCCCATCTCCCCCAGCGCCTCGACGATCATCGCGACCAGCCCGCCGTGCGCGGCCCGGATCTTCTCCCTGGCCCCGTCGTCCAGCTCGCTCGCCGAGATGGCCACGACCGCGCGGTGCCGCCGGTCCCCGACCAGCCCCAGCTGCTGCCGGACGTACGCCTCGACCTTGCCCTCGGCCGTCTCGGCCCGCTCCATCGCCGCCGACACCTCGGCCGCCCACACCGGGAAGTCGACCTCGCACAGCTCCTCGACCACGGCGGCCCGCGACCGGAAGTACTCGTACACGGACGACCGCGCCAGTCCCGTGCGCTCGGCGAGCGCCGGGAAGGTCAGCGCCTCCGTCCCGCCCTCGGACAGCAGGGAACGTGCCGCGTCCAGCAGGGCGGCTCGCTGCATCGACCGGTGCTCGGCCACGGAGGCCGCTCGAATCCTTGGCACGTCAACCACTCTACGGACGCGCGACCCCGGACGGGAGGCACTCCGCCCCGCGCACGGCGTTTCCGCCGGTTCACCGGCCGAAGCTCGCCAGCTTCGCCCGCAGCTGGAGCACCGACTTGGTGTGGATCTGGCTGACCCGGCTCTCGGTGACCCCCAGCACGTTCCCGATCTCGGCGAGCGTGAGCCCCTCGTAGTAGTACAGCGTGACGACCGTCTTCTCCCGCTCCGGCAGCGTATTGATCGCCCGCGCCAGGAACCGCCGCAGCTCCCGGTCCTCGGCCACCTCCACCGGATCGTCCGCGGCGGTGTCCTCCAGCGTGTCCATCAGGCTCAGCCGGTCACCGCCCTCGCCCCCGACGTGCAGCAGCTCCTCCAGGGCCACCACGTTCGCCAGCGACAACTGGCTGAACACCGCATGGAGTTCGTCGATCTCGATACCCAGCTCGGAGGCCACCTCGCACTCCGAGGGGGTGCGTCTGAGCCGGGCCTCCAGCGTGGCGTACGCCCGCTCCACGTTCCGGGCCTTCTGCCGCACCGACCGGGGGATCCAGTCCAGCGCCCGAAGCTCGTCGATCATGGCGCCGCGGATCCGGGTGATCGCGTAGGTCTCGAACTTGATCTCCCGCTCGATGTCGAACTTCTCGATCGCGTCGATCAGCCCGAACACCCCGGAGGACACGAAGTCGGCCTGCTCCACGTTCGGGGGCAGACCGACGCTCACCCGTCCCGCCACGTACTTCACCAGGGGTGAGTAGTGCAGGATCAGCTGCTCCCGCAGCCGGTCGTCCCCCGTCGCCTTGTAGGACCGCCACAGCTCGTCGAGCGTCGACGGAGCGGGCGGCCGCACGCTGCCACCGTCACGGGCGGCTGGGGGGATCGCCGCCCGGTCGGACCCGGAGGTGTGCTGGGGCATTCGTCGCCTTGTGCCGTTCTGCAGTGAAGTGCCGTGAACAGGGGTTAAGGGGGTTAAGAGGGTGAAGGTGCTTTCCTGGGCGAGCTGTCGGTCTGATGTCGAGTTGGCGCGGTCTGCGTCGGGGTCCTCGTGAGCGTAGCGTGACTGACGAGTCGCGGTGCGCGAACAGGGCGGCACCACCCCTGCGCGGGCACCCTTGCCGACGGACACCTCCGCATGTCAGGTGTCGCTCTGCGTGACCGACCGGAGCTGCCAACTCCGGGAAATCCCAAGGGCGTCGGGGTTTCCCCCGGACGGCCGAACCCACTCGGTCAGCACCGACCGTGACCGTCCCGGAGCGAGATCATCGCCTGGCGTGTCAACTTCCAGACATCGCCGTGTCGTTCGACATATCCAAGTGATCGGAGTTCGTACAGCCTCGCGATCGCCTCGTCGTGTGTGGTCCCCGCGTCGAGAGCGATCTCCCCGGGCGGTGCCGGCCGGCCTGCGGGCAGGGCGGCCAGAACCCGCCTGGCGGACGGTTCCAGCAGGTCACGGGGCAGGACCGGGCCACGCCGGGCCGGGGCCAGCTCACCCATGTCGCCGACCAGTTCGACGACTTCCGCGGAGTCGGTGACCAGCGCCGCCTCCCCTCTCAGCAGCTCGTGCACGCCGGCCGAGAGACCGCTGGTGGCGGGTCCCGGGACCCCCATGGTGAACCGTCCCAGGCGCTGGGCCGCCCGCGCCGTGACCAGCGAGCCGCTGCGGTGGGCGGCCTCCACGACCACGGTGCCCCGGGTGAGCGCCGCGATGACCCTGTTCCGCAGGACGAACCTGCTCGGCGTCGGATGGTCGCCGGGCGGCAACTCCCCGACCACCAGTCCCTGTTCCGCGATCCTCGCGATCAACTCGGTGTGCCCGCGTGGGTAGGGCCGGTCGAGCCCGCAGGCCAGGACGGCCACGGTGGCCCCGCCCGCGCCGAGGGCGCCCCGGTGGGCGGCGCCGTCGACGCCGTAGGCACCGCCGGACACCACCACCCAGCCGCGCTCTGCGAGTCCCGCGGCGAGGGTGGCCGCCATGTGGGCGCCGTACTCCGTGCAAGCCCTCGCCCCCACGACGGCGACCGACCTGAGTGCCCATATCCGCAGGCTGGGCCCTCCACGCACCCAGAGCCCCACGGGCCGGGCGTCCCCCAGGTCGTCGAGCTGGGCCGGCCACTCGCCGTCCCCGGGACACACGAACCGCACACCGGCGGCCCGCGCGGCCTCCAGGTCCCGCCGCGGCTCGGCCCGCGCGGCCCGCGCCACCAGCCCCGCCCAGCGCGTCCCGCTCACCCCCGGCAGGGCGTCCCCGCCCCCTCGCAGCCGCCGGACCACCTCCGGCACTCCATGCTCCCGCAGCCACCGGCCTGCGGTGTCGTCCCCGGGTTCCACCACGCGGGTGAGGAAGACACGGGAGAGAAGTTCGTCGCGGTGACCGCCCCCTCCCTTCACGTCGAGGCCCCGATGGCCATGGGCACGCCCCGGGGCACTCCGGTGCGCAGCTGCAGCGCAAGGGCGACGTCCGTGGCGTCGGGCCGGTCGTGGCCGGCCAGATCGGCCACCGTCCAGGCGACACGCAGGACACGGTCGAGCCCGCGCGCCGTCAGCACGCCCCGCTCGAGGTTCCGCTCGACCTCGTCCATCGCCCCGGGCACCGCTTGCCATCGGCTGCGCAGCTCCCGCCCCGGTACCTCGCTGTTGGTTCGCCAGGGCGTTCCGGCGAGGCGTGCCGTCGCCCTTTCCCTGGCCGCCCGGACCCGGTCGGCGACCGCAGCGGTGGCCTCGCCCCGCGCGCCGGGCTCGGTGAGCTGGGCACGGGTGACGGGTTCGACCTCGACACGCAGGTCGACCCGGTCGAGCAGGGGGCCCGACAACCGTGCGTGGTACCGGCGGATCGCCGACGGCGGGCACTCGCACAGGGTGTTGCGCCGTGAGAAACGACCACAGGGACACGGATTGGCCGCCAGCACCATCAGGAACCGTGCCGGAAACCGGACCACGCCCGCGCTGCGCGCGATCACCACGTGACCCGACTCCAGGGGCTGCCGCAGTGCGTCGAGGGTCTGCCCGTGGAACTCCGGCGCCTCGTCGAGGAAGAGCACTCCCCGGTGGGCCAGCGACACGGCACCGGGCCGTGCGATGCCGGGTCCGCCGCCGACGAGGGACTGCATGGTCGCCGAGTGGTGCGGGGCGCAGTAGGGCGCGATGTCGATGAGCGGCTTGCCCTGCGGCAGGAGTCCGGCGATCGAGTGGACCGCCGTGACTTCCAGGGACTCCTCCCGGGTGAGCCTCGGCAGCACGCGGGGCAGCCGCTCCGCGAGCATGGTCTTGCCGGCGCCCGGCGGCCCTTCCAGGAACAGGTGGTGACCGCCCGCGGCGGCCACCTCCACGGCCGTGCGCGCCGCGAGCTGGCCCACGACGTCGGCCAGGTCGTGGCCCTGGTCGTGCTGCGCGGCGCCCAGGCTGTGCATGCCGGTGGCCGCGCCCGTGCCGGGCATGCGCAGTCCGGCCAGGAGCGGACCCGGGCGCCCCTGGTCGTCCGGTTGCTCCTCCGGGACCGGCTCGTCCGACAGGACGGCGATCAGCTGCCGCAGGCTGCGGACGCCGAGCACCGACACGCCGGGCACCAAGGCGGCCTCGGCCGCGGCGCACTCCGGCACCACCACCTGCTCGTACCCGGCGTCGGCCGCGGCCAGCACGGCCGGCAGGACGCCCCGCACCGGGCGCACCCGGCCGTCGAGTCCCAGTTCCCCGATCATCACGATGTCGGCGAGCACCCTCGGATCGATGCGCTCGGCGGCACCGAGCACCGCGCACGCGACCGCGAGGTCGAAGCCGCTGCCGGCCTTCGGTACGGACGCCGGGCTGAGGCCGACCGTGAGCTTCTTCTGCGGCCATTCGCCGCCCGAGTTCACGACGGCGGCCCGCACCCGGTCCCGGCTCTCCGTCAGACTCTTGTCCGGCAGTCCCACCAGCGTGAACGCCGCCACTCCGGGTTCGAGGTCCGCCTGGACCTCCACGACCACGCCCTCGACGCCCACCAGCGCCACCGAGCACGTACGGGCGAATGCCATCAGGCCACCCCCCGCGCGTGCTCGACGGCCGGCGCCCCGCGGTGGGGCAGGAGCACGCCGACCAGGTCGATGCGGACGCCTCCCGGCGGTGCCCCGCCGTGGGCGTGGATCCAGCGTTCGGCCAGGTCCCTCAGCCGTCCCGCCTTCTCGGGCGTGACCGCCGCCATCGGATGCTGGTAGCCGCCGCTCCTGCGGGTCTTCACCTCGCAGACGACCAGCACGTCGCCGTCCCGTGCGACGATGTCGATCTCGCCCGTCCTGCCACAGCGCCAGTTGCGCTCCAGGACCGTCATTCCGGACTCGGCCAGCCGCCGTGCGGCCAGGTCCTCGCCGTACCTGCCGAGTGCGCTGCGTGCGTTCATGTCGGCACCACCTCCGGTGCCAACGGTCAGGCACTCGCCCCCAAGAAGTGGATCTTGGTGGACGGCCGGGTGACTGTGGACAACTCAGTCACCCGTTCGTGGGCCGTCACCCGCCGGGAAGCTCGAGGTCACTCTTGTTCAGCTCCTCGATGTTCACGTCCTTGAACGTGAGGACCCGTACCTGCTTCACGAAACGTGCGGGCCGGTACATGTCCCACACCCAGGCGTCGGCCATCGACACCTCGAAGAACACCTCGCCCTGAACCGAGTGCACCTGCATCTCGTAGTCGTTGGTGAGGTAGAAGCGCCGCTCGGTCTCGATCACGTATTTGAACAGACCGACGACATCGCGGTACTCCCGGTAGAGCTTGAGCTCCATCTCGGTCTCGTACTTCTCGAGGTCCTCGGCGCTCATGGCATGTTCCCCTTCAGCCGTGCGATCCCACCATTGTGCGTCAGTCCCGCGGGCCCCTAGACGATTTCCGTGTCAAGGGTCACGGGTCTGGCCGGGGGACCTTCGTCGAGCAGCCTCCGCAGCAGCTCGGCGAGTCTGGTCGGATACACCGTCTCATGCGCCCGGGTCAGTTCCCGGCACGTCCACCAACGCGCTCCCGCGACACTGCGCCGCTCCAGCTCGGTCAGCGCCACGGCCTCGATCGCGGTCTGGGTCGTACGGGCCAGGTAGTACCACTCGTCCTGGTCCCAGCGGCGGCCCGCGAACGGGAACGAGCACATGCGTCGCCACAGCACCGGGCCGAGTTCGACCTCGGTGATGCCGGTCTCCTCGGCGAGTTCCCGCAGCGCCGCCTCCTCACGGGTCTCGGCGCCCTCCACTCCGCCGCCCGGCGTGAACCACCAGTCGTCGGCCGGATCGTCCGGCTCGTGGCCGTGCAGGAGAAGGATGCGGTCGTCCGGGTCGAGCAGGATCACTCGGGCGACCTTGCGCAGACCGTCCGGGTACTCGTCCTCGTACGGGTCCCCGGACATCGGGCCGCCCGCGTCCGTGGCCTCAGCCGGCACTGGCGGGCTCCGTGCGGGCGCGGGAGCGTCCCGCCCGCTTGGCGATCGGGCCGTACGCGCCGCCGCCGAGGACGAGGACCGCGCCGCCGGCGATCAGGAACACGATGACGCGCCGCGGGCCGGGCGCGGTCAGGGAGCCGTGGGGCGCGAACCCGGGGGGGCGCGTGAGCCTGCCC
>NZ_JBHYKH010000020.1:0-15863 GCF_042741275.1 Streptomyces sp. NPDC058964 | reverse complement strand
CGGCACCGCCGAAGATCAGTACCGCGCCGGCGACGACCAGCGCGACCACTGTCCTGAGCGGACCGGGCGAGGAGAGGCCGCCCAGCGTCTCGAAGCCGGCCGGACGCTCCAGCATGCCCTTCATCGGCCAGACGACGGCGTCGACGCGGGCGCTCACGGCGTTGCGCGAAACGGTGCCGCCGGCCGCGTCCGTGAGGTGGGCCGTGGAGTCCAGGGAGCCCTGCCGCTCGTCACCGAGGAGGAAGAGCCGGCCCTTGGGGACCGTCACGGTCGGGAAGTTCTTGATCTCGGCCAGGCTGCCCTCGGGCAGATACGGCTCCTCGATCTGCTTGCCGTTGACCGTCAGCTTCCCGTCGGTGCAGCAGGAGACGGTGTCACCGCCGACCGCGACGACGCGCTTGACCACATTCGCGTTGGTGACCCAGGACTTGTCGCGGAAGACGACGACGTCACCGCGGCGCACGTCACTGCCGTCGACACGCTGCGCCACCACGCGGTCACCGGCGTCGATCGTGGGCGTCATCGAGCTGGTGGGCACGGTGTACGGCCGGTAGACCACCGCTGCCCACGCGAATCCGCCGAGGAACAGCACCAGGCCCAGCGCCACCGCCAGACCGGACAACCGCTGTCCGAGTCGGCTTCCGGACTGCGCCGCGACTGTGCCACCGCTGCGCGGGGCCGTACGTATCGTGCTCTCGCCACCCATGCATCCGCACCCTACCCGGCGGTACCGGACCGGGGCAGCCCCTCTTTCGCGACCAGGGTCACAAGCTCCCCAAGGGCTTCACAAGCAGCCCTCATCGGGGCGACGGATGCCGTCCCCGGCCGGGGGTCGGCCTGGACACAGGCTCGCCCAAGCCCCGGACCGAAGGCCGGACCGGGGCCCGGGTGCTACTTGTTCAGCCCCGGCTGGTCGAAGGTGTCGGGAACGGGCAGCGTGCCCCAGCGGTTGATCGGCCAGGCCTTCACGATGGCGCGTCCGACGACGTCCTTGACCGGAACCATGCCGTGATACCTCTGGTCCTGGTTGTAGCGCGAGTCACGCGAGTTCTGCCGGTGGTCGCCCATGACCCAGATGTGGCCCTCGGGGACCTTGACCTTGAACTGGCCGCCCTGGTCGTCGACGGTGCACGGCGTGTTGCCGGGGTACACGTACGGCTCGTTCAGTGCCTTGCCGTTGACCATCAACGGGCCGCTGCCCTTGCACTCGACCGTGTCGCCGCCGACCCCGATCACGCGCTTGATCAGGTCCTTCTCCTCCGCCGATGGCATCAGGCCGATCCAGCTGAGCACCTTCTGCACGGCGTTCGGTTCGGGCGTCGGCTCGCCCCTCAGCCACTCGTCGGGGTCGTGGAAGACGACGACCTCGCCACGTTCCGGCTCGGAGCCGAACCACGGGGTCAGCTTGTCGACCAGGACACGGTCACCCCGCTGCAGGGTGTTCTGCATCGAGTCGGACGGGATCGAGAACGCCTGCACCAGGAAGGTCTTGATCAGCAGTGCCAGCACCAGCGCGATGCCGACCAGGATCGGCAGCTCCTTCCAGAAGGAGCGCGGCTTGTTCCCGCGGGACGACGAGTCACCCGGTCCCTCGCCGTCGCCGTTCGTCCCGGAACGTCCTCCGGACGCCGTACCGTCCCCATCCACTCCGGAGGCGTTGCCGGAGTTCATGGCGCCGTCCGAGGCGGGGACATTGTCTTCCACGGGGTGCCCGCGATGCTCTTCGCCGTCGTGCCCGGATCGCGCGCCAACCGCCACATCCCCCACGCCAACTCCTAACTCTGTGCCGCCGCCTGCCCCATAGCCGGTGCAGGCCCACCACTCCCATAACGAGCGGGAGTTCCGCAGGGGTCGGGAGCTGGGTCATTGCCTTCGGATCGTCGGAGGTAACCCTATGCGACAGCGGAGGGGCAGCAGCCGCCCCCGACACGGAGTCGGCGACGCTTGCGAAGGTTTTAGGTTCCTCCAGGCGCGTCCAATGGCCGACGGGCCAGCCGATCCACATGGCACGGCCGACGACCGAGTCCTCGGAGACGGTTCCCTTGTACGGCGTGTTCTGGTGATAGCGGGAGTCCGCGGAGTCGCCACGGTGGTCACCCATCACCCACAGGCGCCCCTCGGGCACCTTCACATCGAAGGGGCTCAAGGAGGGGGCGTTCCCCGGATAGAGATAGTCCCCTTCCGTGAGCGGCACACCGTTGACGGTGACCCGGCCCTGCGCGTCACAGCACTTGACGTGGTCCCCGCCGACGCCGATGACCCGCTTGATCAGGTCCTTCTCGTTGTCGGAGGGCAGCAGGCCGATGAAGGTGAGGCCCTCCTTGACCTGCTTGACGACGATGGGGTCGTTCTTCTTGGTCGTCTGCTCGTCGTTGAGCCAGCCGCCGGGGTCGTGGAAGACGACGACGTCCCCGCGCTGCGGCTTGGAGCCGAACCAAGGGGTGAGTTTGTCGACCAGGACCCGGTCACCGATTTGGATGGTCTGCTCCATGGAGCCGGACGGGATGACGAACGCCTGGACCAGGAACGTCTTCAGGACGAGGGCTATCAGGACGGCGACGCCGACCAGGAGGGGTATCTCCCGCACCGCGCTGCGCCTGCGCTTGCGCTTGACCTTGCGCTGGAGCTTGCGCCGCTCCGCGCGGGAACGGCCGCCGACCGGGCCGGCGGCGCGCCGGGACCCGGTGGGCAGCAGATTGTCCGCGGCGCTGCTGGGCACACCGCGCGGCCTTCCGCGGTTACCCATGCGCTCCCGCCCCCTTCGGCCGCATGGCCCCCGCGGCTTCGCCGGCGGGCACGTGCGCGTAGGCGGCGGGGCGGTGCAGGCGCGTCCAGTGGGCGGCAGGCCACGCGATCCAGTCGGCACGGCCGATCACGTCCCCGACGGGGATCATGCCGCCGCCCGGCGAACCCAGGTGGTCACGGGAGTCGCTGGAGTCGCCGCGATGGTCTCCGAGGACGAACAGTCTGCCGTCGGGCACGACGACGTCGAAGGGGACGGTGGACGGAGTGTCCCCCGGATAGAGGAACGCCGTCTCGTCGACCGACCGGCCGTTCACTTCGATCCTCCCCTCCTTGTCACAGCAGACCACGTGGTCTCCCCCCACACCCACAACGCGCTTGATGTAGTCGGCGTCCCCGAAGTAGCCGGTGCCGTCGAACACGACGACGTCGCCGCGCCGCGGTTCGGCACCGAAACGGTACGCCAACTTATTTACGAGAACGCGGTCCCCGATCCTCAATCCCTGTTCCATGGATCCGCTGGGAATCTGGAAGGGTTGCACCACGAAAGCGTTGAGGAGCAGCAAAAAGAGCAGGCAGACGAAGAGGGTGAGCGTGATCGCCCCGCCCGGGAGCCACTCGGTGATCCGCGACACCAACGCGAAACGCGACCGTTCCCCCGTGCCCGGCGTGCCGGGGCCGGAGGAGCGGTCGCGTTCCGTCGGCTGTGCTTCGGTGTCCATCGAGGCCAGATGTTATCCGGCCCCGCTATGACGTCCGGGAGGCGCTCAGCTGTCGCGCTTCTCCTTGATCTTCGCGGCCTTGCCGCGCAGCTCGCGCAGGTAGTACAGCTTGGCGCGACGCACGTCACCACGGGTGACGAGCTCGATCTTCTCGACGATCGGGGTGTGCACCGGGAAGGTGCGCTCGACGCCGACGGAGAAGGAGACCTTGCGGACCGTGAAGGTCTCACGGACACCGGAGCCCTGACGGCGGATGACAACGCCCTTGAACTGCTGCACACGGGAGCGGTTGCCCTCGATGACGCGGACGTGGACGTTGACGGTGTCACCCGGGCGGAAGGCCGGGATGTCGCTGCGCCGCGACGCGGAGTCGACGGAGTCGAGCAGGTGAGACATTTCGTCTGCTTTCTTCGCTGATGCCACAGGTCATCAACGGGAACTAGGTTTCCAGGAGGACTGCCGTGCGCGTCGGGGCGGACGTCGTGTCCCCCTGTGGCAGGGGCGCACACCGGACGGACGCACAACAGCGGTCTATTCTTCCACGCCCTCCGACCTTCGCCAAAATCGGCCGTACGGCTCTCCCTCCGGGTCCGGGGCCCAGCCCAGGATGGAGAGCATCTCGCGGTCCTTCTTGTCGAAGGCCGTGGGGTCGCAGTGCTCGATGAGGTCGGGCCGGTTGGCCGTGGTGCGCCGCAGGGCCTCGTCCCGCCGCCAGCGGGCGATCTTCCCGTGGTGGCCGCTGAGCAGCACGTCCGGGATGTCCCGGCCGCGCCAGACGGGCGGCTTGGTGTAGACGGGGCCCTCCAGGAGGCTGGCCATCGAGCCGGGCGCGAAGGAGTCGTCCCGGTGGGACTCGGCGTTGCCGAGGACACCGGGCAGGAGCCTGGCCACGGCCTCCGTGATCACCAGTACGGCCGCCTCGCCGCCGGCGAGCACATAGTCGCCGATGGACACCTCGTACACCGGCATCCGGGTGGCGTACTCGTCCATGACGCGCCGGTCGATGCCCTCGTAGCGGGCCGGTGTGAAGATCAGCCAGGGGCGCTCGGAGAGCTCGACGGCGAGTTCCTGGGTGAAGGGACGGCCGCTGGGGGTGGGGACGATCAGCGCGGGCGCGTGGGACCCCGTCTCGTAGCCGTCGGCCAGGACGGAGTCCAGGGCGTCGCCCCAGGGCTCGGTCTTCATGACCATGCCGGGGCCGCCACCGTACGGCGTGTCGTCGACGGTGTTGTGGCGGTCGTACGTCCAGGAGCGCAGGTCGTGGACGTGCACGTTCAGCTGCCCGCGCGCGCGGGCCTTGCCGACCAGGGAGACGTTCAGCGGTTCGAGGTACTCGGGGAAGATCGTGACGACGTCGAGGCGCATCAGGACTCGTCCTCGTCCCGGGAGGACGCGATCTCGGCGCGGTCGTCGATCAGGCCCGGCGGCGGGGCGATGACGGCCCTCTGCTCCTCCAGGTCGATCTCGGTGACGATCTCCTCCACGAACGGGATCATGACCTCGGTGCCGTCCGGGCGTTCCACGATGAACAGGTCCTGGGAGGGCAGGTGCGAGATCTCCGTGATCCGGCCGATCTCGGTGCCGTCCTCGGTCACCACGTCGAGGTCGATGAGCTGGTGGTCGTAGTACTCGTCCTCGCCCTCGGGGAGCTCCTCCGGGTCGATCTCGGCGATCAGGAGGATGTTGCGCAGGGCCTCGGCGCCGTTGCGGTCGCCGACGCCCTCGAAGCGCAGGAGCAGCCGGCCGCTGTGCACCCGGCCGGTCTCGATGGTGAGCGGTCCCGCGGAGGCGGGGTCGGTGGCGAGTACGGCGCCGGGCGCGAGCCTGAGTTCCGGCTCGTCGGTACGCACCTCGACGGTGACCTCGCCCTTGATGCCATGGGCACGGCCGATCCGTGCGACTACCAGCTGCACTGTGCTTGTTCTCCTGTCATACGACTACGGGCCGGGGACGGCCCAGTGGCCCTCCCCGGCCCGAGCCGGTGCTGCGAAAGCGTCAGCGGACGTGGTCGACGTCGACGAGGTCGACGCGGACTCCCCGACCGCCGATGGCGCCCACGACGGTGCGCAGGGCGCGCGCGGTGCGGCCGTTGCGGCCGATCACCTTGCCGAGGTCGTCGGGGTGGACCCGGACCTCGAGCACCCGCCCGCGGCGCAGGTTGCGCGAGGCGACCTGCACATCGTCAGGGTTGTCGACGATGCCCTTCACGAGGTGCTCAAGCGCCTCTTCGAGCATGGTGCTCAGGCCTCGGTCGACTCGGACTCAGCCGCGGCCTCGTCCTTCTTCTCAGCCTTCTTCTTCTGGGTGATGGCCTCACCCTTGCCCTCGTCGTCACCGCCGAGAGCCTCGAACGACGGACGCGCGGCCTTCGGCTCCGCGACGAGCAGCGGCGCCGGGGCGGGCTCGCCCTTGAACTTCTGCCAGTCGCCGGTCTTCTTCAGGATGGCGAGGACGGGCTCGGTCGGCTGCGCGCCGACACCCAGCCAGTACGCCACGCGCTCGGCGTCCACCTCGATGACCGACGGGTTGTAGGTCGGGTGGTACTTGCCGATCTCCTCGATCGCACGGCCGTCACGACGGGTACGGGAGTCGGCGACGACGATGCGGTAGTGAGGCGAACGGATCTTGCCCAGACGCTTCAGCTTGATCTTGACTGCCACGGGAGTGGGTTCTCCTGGATTTGACGTGGTTGGGCACGGCGAGACTGCCGCGTGGGGTTGCGGTACCCGAGTGCCCGATGGACGCGTCAGCCGGAGGAGAGAGGGGTCCTGTGCGGCTGTCGAGTACAGCTAGCCATTGTGCCATACCCCGGAGGTCGCTTCTGGCCGAGGGTGCCGGCGGGCATACCGGAGCGGCACCCGGCGTGGAGGTGAGGTCACGTCGGGTGCTCGACGCGGCACCGGCCAGGGCGATGGCGGGGTACGGCTGCCACGAGCAGCCGTACCGCTAGCTCGCCGCCGCTGCCACGACCTCCGGGATACGGAACGGCTTTCCGCAGCCTCCGCACACGATCGGGGCCTGGGCCAGGACCGACGGGACCACCCGTACGTTGCGTCCGCAGTCGCAGACCGCCTTGACGCGGACCCCGCCGCCGGAGGAGCCGTGGCGGGCGGCCGGGCCGCGGAAGGTGCGGGTGGTGTCGGCGGACGTGGCCACCGTGTGGGCCTTCAGGGCGCGCTGAAGGCGTTCGATCGTGGGCCGGTAGCGGCGCTTGGCCTCGGCGTTCAGCGTGACCAGGGAGAAGCCGCTGCTGGGGTGGGGTTCGTCGGGGTGGTCCAGGCCCAGCTCCTCTGCGATCGCGAGGAACCTCCGGTTGTGGTAGCGGCCGGCGCGGGAGGTGTCGCGGACCCCGCGGGCGGCTGCGATGCCGTGGACTGCCTCGTGGAGCAGTCGCTCGAAGGAGAGCTCGTGACCGCAGGCGGACGACGACTCCCCGATCAGGGACTCTGGCGCGGCAAGGTCCGGCAGCTCGGGGTGGTACCGCTGAATGTCGGCCCACGCCTGCGCCAGCTCTGCGGCGAGAACAGGTGGTGTCTGTGTCGTGCTCACGTAATCACAACGAGCCTGAGGGCTCCTGTGTTCCGATTCCGGGGCATCCCAAATAATTTGCACTTACCCGTCAGTTGTGATTGATGCGTCCCGACGAGGGCGGGTGCGCTGATCTGCGGAGAAGTCTCGCAGCTCATACCAAGCTGGTGCGTAGCCTGACGTACGCCCCGGCGCGTAGAGCAGCTCCGCACGCCAGGGCGGTTGTGGTCGACGGTTGCGCAAGAGGCGTTTCGGCCGCCCTCGTGCCGGAGGACGCTACTTCAGTAAGCGCGCGCGACGACCGCGACGTTACTGGGGGCGTCCCCGTCCTCGGGAACCGACCCGTCCTCGGCGACCAGACACCGTACGGTCACCGCGTGTGCGGCCAGCGCGGCCTCGCCCTCCTCGCCGAGGGCGGCCCACGGAACGCGTGCCCAGCCGCCGGCGGTGACGGCCTCGACCGCCTCCTCGGCGGTCGACACCTCCGCGGTGCGGGACTCGCGGCGCTCCCGGGACTGTCTGAGCAGCAGCGCCTGGTCCTCTTCGAGCATCGCCGGGAGCAGTCCGGCCAGGGTGTCCAGGGCCACCGGCTCCTTGCCGCCCGGAATCCGGCGGGCCAGCATCGCGGTGCCGTTCTCCAGGTCACGGGGGCCGATCTCCACGCGGACGGGGACGCCCTTGAGCTCCCAGTCGACGGCGCGGCGGCCGAAGGGGATGTCGGTACGGTCGTCGACGTGGACGCGAATGCCTGCCGCCCGCAGCCGTTCGCCGATCTCGCGGACTTTGGCAAGAACCGCCTCGTCGTCCTTGACCGCGAGGACGACCGCCTGGATCTGCGCCAGCCGCGGCGGGACGCGCAGGCCGTCGTCGTCGCCGTGCGTCATCACCAGGGCGCCGATCATGCGGGTTGTGGAGCCCCAGGAGGTCTGCCAGACGTACTCCTGCGTGCCGTCCTTCGACAGGTACCGGGTGTTGAACGGTTTGGCGAAGTTCTGGCCCAGCTCATGGCTGGTGACCATCTGAAGGGCCTTGCCGTCGCCCATCATGCTCTCGAGCGTGAGTGTGTTGACGGCTCCCGCGAAGCGCTCCTTGGCCGTCTTGCGGCCGGCCACGAAGTCCATCGCCAGGACGTTCTCCAGGAAGTCGCCGTAGACGTCGCGCTGGATGTGCGCGGCGAAGTCCCGCGCCTCCTCGTACGTCGCGTGCGCGGTGTGCCCCTCCTGCCACAGGAACTCGGAGGTGCGCAGGAAGAGCCGGGGGCGCAGCTCCCAGCGGACCACGTTCGCCCACTGGTTGATCAGCAGGGGCAGGTCGCGGTAGCTCTGCACCCACTTGGAGAAGTACTCGTTGACGATCGTCTCGGAGGTGGGGCGGACGACCGCGGGCTCCTCCAGTTCCTTGCCGCCGCCGTGCGTGACCACGGCCAGTTCCGGCGCGAACCCCTCGACGTGGTCGGCCTCCCTGGTGAGGTACGACTGTGGGATCAGCAGCGGGAAGTACGCGTTCTGGGTGCCGGTCTCCTTGATGCGGGCGTCCATCTCCGCCTGCATCCGCTCCCACAGCCCGTACCCGTACGGCCGGATCACCATGGTCCCGCGCACCGGGCCGTTGTCCGCCAGCTCTGCCTTGCCGACCACATCCTGGTACCAGCGCGGGAAGTCGTCCGCTCGGGGAGTGACAACGGGAGCCTTTGCCATGGCGCGATCGTACGGGCTCAGGTTGCCGGGATGTGAAATCTCGCCACGGGACCGAGGAACCCGCAAGCGGGGCCCCTGGACCCCTGGACGCCACCGCGAGCCGGGAGTTACCTGACATACGTGGGCAGTGCGAGGGCACGTCACGGGGGCCACGGATCGGGCACACCACCAACTCTCGTCGGATTGGGGCGCTTACCTATGACACCTACGCTCGTGCGGCACATCCCGTCTCACGCGGGCTCCGCACCCCGCGTGAACCCGGACGCACGCGCGCGTGACTGGTCCGAGATCCAGGAGCGGATGCTGGTCCCGCTCTACGAGGCCGTCTACGAGCGACTTGAAGTGGGCCCCGCCACCCGGCTGCTGGGCCTCGGCTGCGGCTCCGGGCTCGCCCTGCTGATCGCGGCCTCCAGAGGAGCGGCGGTCACCGGTGTCGAGTCGGCCCGTCCCGAACGGCTCGCCCTGGCCCGGACGCGGCTGCTGCCGGACATTCCCCCAGGCTCCGGGCTTCGTTCCAGCGGGGGGCACCCCCAGGGCACGCGCACGCGTGACGGCAGCCGGATCCTCTTAGGGTCCCTGCGGGACGCGGCCGGCCCGGACACGCCCGCGTACACCGTGGTGACGGCCTTCGAGCCCATCGGATGCCTGGCGGGCGACTCGGAGGGGCTCGGTGACCTGCTCGCCGCGGCGAAGCCGCTGACCGGACACGGAGCGCCCGTCGTGCTGGCCGGCTGGGGTCCGCCGGAACGCTGCGCCACGTCGTCCGTGCTGCGGGTGGCCACCAAACTGGCCGATCCGCTGCGCGCGGCGGGCAGTTGGCGTCCGGCGCTCCGGGACGACCTGGAGGAGGTCGCCGAGCGGGCCGGGCTGAAGCCGGACGGCTCCGGACGGGTCGCATGCCCGTTCGGGTACACCGATGCCGACAGTGCCGTACGGGGTCTGCTGTCGACGGGTCTGTTCGACGCGGCGGTCGCGGCGACGGACCAGGAACAGGTGGACAAGGAACTGGCGGAGGCGCTGCACCCGTATCAGCGGCCGGACGGGACGGTGTGGATGCCCAACGTGTTCCGCTATCTGATCGCCCGCACGCCCTGAGCTCCCGTCACGCGTCCGGGTCCTTCGTCACGCGTCCGGGTCCTTCGTCAGGCGTGTGATCCCCGCGATGCGGTAGGCGTCCACCTCCTCCAGCGTCTCGTTCTCCAGCAGGGCCTCGGTCAGGGCATCCAGTTGGGTGCGGTGCTCCTGGAGTTTGCGGCAGGCCTCCTCGTAGCACTCGTCGACGATCCGGCGCATCTCGCTGTCGATCACGTCGAGGGTCTGCGGGGCCGCCGCGAGCCCGTACGCCTGCTGGGCGTCGCTCGGCAGGGCCGACAGCCGGCCGACGCGCTCGCTCATGCCCCAGCGGGCCACCATTCCCCGCGCGATGGCGGTGACCTGTTCGAGGTCGTTCTCCGCGCCCGTGGTGACGACCCCGTAGACCACCTGTTCCGCCGCCATGCCGCCGAGGGCGCCGATGATGCGACCGCGCAGATATCCCTCGGAGTGCGCGTACCGCTCCACCTCAGGGGTCGACATCGTCACTCCGAGCGCCCGGCCGCGCGGCACGATGGTGATCTTGCGGACGGGGTCGGCGCCGGGCTGCAGCATGCCGAGGAGGGCGTGGCCGCTCTCGTGGTAGGCGGTGCGCCGGCGGTCCTCCTCGGGCATGACCAGGGTGCGTTCGGCGCCCAGCTGCACCTTCTCCAGCGCCTCGGACAGGTGCGAGCGGCTCACCGTGTCCTGCTTGCGCCGGACCGCGATCAGAGCGGCCTCGTTGGCGAGATTGGCCAGATCCGCGCCTGTCATGCCCGGGGTGGTACGGGCCACCTGGGCCAGGTCCACGTCCGGAGCGAGCGGGATCTCGCGGGTGTGGATCCGCAGGATCGCCTCGCGTCCGCCCCGGTCCGGCGGGGAGACGTGCACCACCCGGTCGAAGCGGCCGGGCCGGGTCAGCGCCGGGTCCAGGATGTCGGCGCGGTTCGTCGCCGCCACCACGACCACGCCCTCCGAGCCGGAGAAGCCGTCCATCTCCGTGAGGATCTGGTTCAGCGTCTGCTCACGCTCGTCGTGACCGCTCACCGACGGGCCGCCGCCCCGCTGCCGCCCGATCGTGTCGATCTCGTCGATGAAGATGATCGACGGCGCCACCTTGCGGGCCTCGGCGAACAGCTCCCTGACCCGGGACGCGCCGACACCGACGATCATCTCGATGAACTCGGACGCCGAGGCCGAGAAGAACGGCACGCCCGCCTCGCCCGCCACCGCGCGCGCCAGCAGGGTCTTGCCGGTACCGGGCGCGCCCGCGAGCAGCACACCGCGGGGCATCTTGGCGCCCATCCTGCGGTAGGCGTCGGGGTGCTCCAGGAAGTCGACGACGTCGTCCAGTTCGCCCTTGACCTCGTCGATGCCGGCGACGTCGGCGAACGTCGTGCGCTGGGTACCCGTCCGGGCCCCGACCGGTTTGGGCGGTGTCTTGCGGCCGAGCAGGCCGCCCGCTCCGCCGAGTCCCCCGCCGAACCGTCGCGCGAAGAAGACCCACACGGCGACCAGGATGACGATCGGGATCAGCGAGATCAGCAGGTTGGACAGGAAGCCGCGTTCCTGCACGACCGGCTGGGCCGTCACCGTCACGCCGTGGCTGCTCAGGTTCTGCCAGAGATTGTCGTTCGCGAAGGCCGGGCGCTGCGTCTTGAACTTGGTGTACTCGCCGCCGCCGGAAGGGCTGGCCTGGGCGTTCTTGAGCTCGCCCTGGATGGCGTCGCCCTTGGAGTAGATCTTGGCGACATTGCCGTCGCCGACCTGTCTGCTGAACTCCGTGTAGGAGATCGTCGGCTCGTTGCCCTGGCCCAGGTAGTTCAGCCCCACGTAGGCCAGCAGGAACACGATCACCGCGGTGACGGCGAGACCCCACCATCTGCCGCGTATTCGTCGGCCACCGGGCGGCCGGGACGACTCGTCCGGAGTGCCCTCGGTGCGCCACGGCTGGTCGGGGGCCTTGCGTGGTGGCGCCGCATTGCTCATATCTGGACGTTACGGCACACAGCGGGGCGCGGCACGCGCTGAGGGCGCCCCCCTCGACGGAGGACGCCCTCGGTGTCGTACGTCTTCGGCGCGCGTCAGCCCATGAACTTCTTGAACTCGTCCGGCAGCTCGAAGTCCTTGCCGCCCTGCTGCGGAAGGCCGAAGGCGCCTCCGCCCTGGGCCGCGGCCTCACGGCGCTGGGCCTCCTCCAGCTCCTGCTGCTTGCGCTTCATCGGGTTGCCGGAGCGCTGCTTGCCCTTGGCCTTCTTCGGCTGCTTCTTGGTACGGCCGGGGCCGCCGCCCATGCCCGGGATCCCCGGCATGCCGGGCATGCCGCCGCCCTGGGCCATGCGGGACATCATCTTGCGCGCCTCGAAGAACCGCTCGACGAGGTTCTTCACCGCGCTGACCTCGACGCCGGAACCCTTGGCGATACGGGCGCGGCGGGATCCGTTGATGATCGTCGGGTCCTGGCGCTCGCCCGGGGTCATCGACTTGATGATCGCGGCGGTGCGGTCGACGTCCCGCTCGTCGAGGTTGTTGATCTGGTCCTTGATCTGGCCCATGCCCGGAAGCATGCCGAGCAGCTTGCTGATGCTGCCCATCTTCCTGACCTGCTCCATCTGGGCCAGGAAGTCGTCCAGGGTGAAGTCCTGGCCCTTCTTGGACGCCAGCTTGGAGGCCATCTTCTCGGCCTCTTCCTGGCTGAACGTCTTCTCCGCCTGCTCGATCAGGGTGAGCAGGTCACCCATGTCGAGGATGCGGGAGGCCATCCGGTCGGGGTGGAACGCGTCGAAGTCGTCCAGCTTCTCGCCGTTCGACGCGAACATGATCGGCTTGCCGGTGATCTGGCGGATCGACAGGGCCGCACCACCGCGGGCGTCACCGTCGAGCTTGGAGAGGACCACGCCGTCGAAGCCGACGCCGTCGCGGAAGGCCTCGGCGGTGTTGACCGCGTCCTGACCGATCATCGCGTCGACGACGAAGAGGATCTCGTCCGGCGAGACCGCGTCCCGGATGTCCGCGGCCTGCTGCATCATCTCCTGGTCGATGCCCAGGCGGCCTGCGGTGTCCACGATCACGATGTCGTGGACCTTGGTCCGCGCGTGTTCGATGGAGTCCTTGGCGACCTTGACCGGGTCGCCGACGCCGTTGCCCGGCTCCGGCGCGAAGACCGCGACGCCGGCGCGCTCGGCGACGACACTCAGCTGGTTGACGGCGTTGGGGCGCTGGAGGTCGGCGGCGACGAGCAGCGGCGAGTGGCCCTGCTCCTTGAGCCAGTGGCCGAGCTTGCCCGCGAGGGTGGTCTTACCGGCACCCTGCAGACCCGCGAGCATGATCACGGTCGGCGGCTGCTTGGCGAAGCGCAGGCGCCGGGTCTCGCCGCCCAGGATCGTGACGAGCTCGTCGTTCACGATCTTCAGCACCTGCTGGGCGGGGTTCAGCGCCCGGGAGACCTCGGCACCGAGGGCCCTTTCCTTGACGTTCTTGATGAACGTCCGGACGACGGGAAGCGCCACATCCGCCTCGAGCAGGGCGATGCGGATCTCGCGGGCCGTGGCGTCGATGTCCGCCTCGGACAACCGCCCCTTGCCGCGCAGGCTCTTGAAAGTCGCTGAGAGGCGATCGGAGAGAGTATCGAACACGGCGGCGTCGGTCCTCGGGGTCGGGGGCAGTGTGAGCGTCTTCCAGGGTATCCGGCCCCGCAAGCAAATCGTCCCCGCCCGCCCTGATCAGCGGGCGGGGACGGAAAGTCGGCGCGGGATCACGCCCGCAGTGTCTCCTCCAGCTTGCGCGCCACCGCCGCCGCCTCGTCCCCGGGCAGGGGCGAACCGTCCGTGCCGGTGACATAGAAGGCGTCCACCGCGTTGGCGCCCAGCGTGCTCACGTGCGCGCTGCGCACCCGGACGCTCGCGTCCTCCAGGGCCCGGCCGATCCGGAACAGGAGCCCCGGTGCGTCCTGGGCCCGGACCTCGATCACGGTCGCGTGCCGGGAGGCGGCCGAGGCCACCGTCACGCGCGCGGGCGGGGCCACCCAGCCACGGCGCCGGGGGTAGGCCGCGTCCCGTTCGGCCAGGCGGGCGGCGATGTCCAGGGAACCGTCCAGCGCCCGCACCAGGTCGGCACGGAGCCTGGTCGCCTGCGGCAGGGACCCGTACTCCGCGGCGACCCGCCAGTTGAGCAGCAGGACCGACCCGTCGTCGACGTCGTCCGGGAGGCGCAGGGCGCGCAGTTCCGCGGTGCGGACGGTCAGGCGGTGCACGGCCAGCACCCCGGCGACCGCGGGCAGCACGCCCGGCTGGTCCGGCACGGCGATCACGAGCTCCACGCCGAGCGGCTCCGGCTCCCCGGACGGTTCCTCGTCGGCCGGGGGCTCGGTCTGGGCGCGCAGGGCCAGCACCGGGCTGCCCGTGCGGAACGCCTCGATGGCGAGCCGCTCCTGTTCGGCCGTGGGCGCGGCGGGCTCGGGCTCGTCGGTGGCGTCCCCCGCGAGAACCGCCGAGACCCGTTTGACGAGGTCGGCGACGAGGGAGCCGCGCCAGGACGACCAGGCGGCCGGACCTGTCGCCAGCGCGTCCGCCTCGGTCAGGGCGTGCAGCAGTTCCAGGGTGCTCTGCGAGCCGACCGCCTCGGCGACGGCACGGACGGTGGCGGGGTCCTCCAGGTCGCGCCGGGTCGCCGTCTCGACCAGCAGCAGATGGTGGCGCACGAGGGCGGAGAGCACCGCCACGTCGGCGCGGTCGAAGCCGATGCGCGCCGCCACGTCCTTGGCGATGATCTCGCCGGCCACCGAGTGGTCGCCGGGCCAGCCCTTGCCGATGTCGTGCAGCAGCGCGGAGACCAGGAGGAGGTCGGGGCGGCTGACGCGGCGGGTCAGCTCGGAGGCGCGGACCGCCGTCTCGATGAGGTGGCGGTCGACCGTCCAGATGTGGACGGCGTTGCGCTGCGGGCGGCAGCGGACCCGTTCCCAGTCGGGCAGCAGGCGTGTGATCAGGCCTTCCGCCTCCAGCGCCTCCCAGACGTCGACCGTCGGGCGGCCCGAGCCGAGCAGGGTCACGAGCTGCTCGCGCGCCTCGGCGGGCCAGGGCGTGGGCAGCGGGCGCACGGTGGCCGCCATGCGCCGTACGGCGTGCAGGGAGAGCGGAAGGCCGGCCTGCGCGGCGGCGGCCGCGGCGCGCAACGGAAGCACGGGGTCGCGTTCGGGGCGCGCGGTGCGGGCGAGCACCACCTCGCCCTCCTGTTCCACCACGCCTTCGGCCAGCGGAGAACGCTCGGCGACCGGCTTGCCGCCGCCCAGCATGGCGCGCAGTCTGGGCCGCACGGCGCGCGACCGCAGCACGCGCCCCACCTCGCGCCAGGTGACGTCACTGGCGTACGAGATGACCCGTGCGGCCTCGTACACCTGCCGCAGCAGCGTGTCGGCGTCGAGGAGGCCCAGCTCGGCGGCCACCTGGTCCTGCTCCTGGAGCGCCAGCCGGTCGGTGGCGCGCCCTGTGGCCAGGTGCAGGGCGTCGCGCACGTCGAGCAGCCGCCGCCGGGCCTCGGCGAGGCCCTCGCGCGGGGCGTCGGCCAGCCAGGAGGCGGCCACCGCGCGCAGGGCGGTGACGTCCCGCAGGCCGCCGCGGGCCTCCTTGAGGTCGGGTTCCAGAAGGTACTGCAGCTCACCTTGGCGCTCGGCACGCTCGCCGCACAGTTCCTGGAGTTCGGGGAGGCGTTTGGGTGCCTGGTTGCGCCAGTCGGCGAGCACCGCCGTGCGCAGTCCGGCCGTCAGGCCGAGGTCGCCCGCGAGGTGCCGGGCGTCGAGGAGGCCGAGCTGGACCTTGAGGTCCTCGCCGGCCGTCTTGCGGGCCTCCGACGGTGTGCGCACCGAGTGGTCGAGGGCGAGGCCCAGGTCCCACACGGGGTACCAGACCCGGTCGGCCAGGGCGGCGACCGCGCCGGAGTCGGTGCCGTCGTGGAGCAGCAGGAGGTCGAGATCGCTCCGTGGGGACAGCTCGCCGCGTCCGTACCCGCCGACGGCCACGAGCGAGACGCCCTTCAGGCCCACGGCCGCGGCGGTGAACAGCCCGGCCAGCCAGTCGTCGGTCAGTTCGGCGAGGGCCGCACGGCGCGC
>NZ_JBHYKH010000019.1:20829-41621 GCF_042741275.1 Streptomyces sp. NPDC058964 | reverse complement strand
CACGCCTGCACACGATGGGCCTCACCCGGGCCCAGGGCCGCCGCCTCCTCGTCCTGGAGTCGCTCCCCCCGGCCCACCACGCCGCGGCCGGCGGCCCCCCGCACCGCGGGGCCGCCCGCCCCCCCCCCGCGCCCCCGCGGCGCACTCCTGCCCCGCGCCGCGCCTCACCGCCCCGCGCGCGGGGGCCCCCCCGCGCCCCCCTCGGCGTGCTCCTGCCCGAGCACTGTCCTCAGTCGACGAGCGGGGTGAGGGCCGGGGCCGGCCGCGCCTGCGGGACGCGCTGCCGCTCGTCGAGTCCGAAAGTGGTGAAGGCCGTGCGCAGGGGGAGCGGGTACGGCTCCATGCCCGTCAGGGAGTTGAGGATGGTGGCGCTGCGCCAGGCGGCGAGTCCCAGGTCGGGGGCGCCGACGCCATGGGTGTGGAGTTCGGCGTTCTGCACGAACACCGAACCGGAGACCGGGGGGTCGAGGACGAGCCGGAACCTTTCGTCGACTCGTGGGCGTTCACTGCTGTCGCGGCGCAGGTAGGGGTCGAGGCCGGCGAGGATGCGGCCGAGGGGGCGTTCCCGGTAGCCGGTGGCCAGGACGACCGCGTCGGTGGTGAGCCGGGAGCGGGTGTCCTGCTGGACGTGCTCCAGATGGAACTCGACCTTGGTGGTGGCGATGCGTCCGGCGGTGCGCACGTGGACGCCCGGGGTCAGCACCGCGTCGGGCCAGCCGCCGTGCAGGGTGCGGCGGTAGAGCTCGTCGTGGATCGCGGCGATGGTCTCGGCGTCGATGCCCTTGTGGAGCTGCCACTGGGAGGCCACGAGCCGGTCGCGGACGCCTTCGGTGAGGGCGTGGAAGTACCGGGTGTAGTCGGGCGTGAAGTGCTCCAGGCCGAGCTTGGAGTACTCCATGGGTGCGAAGGCCTCGCTGCGGCTGATCCAGTGGAGCCTCTCGCGTCCGACGGGACGGTGGCGCAGCAGGTCGAGAAAGACCTCGGCACCGGACTGTCCCGAGCCGACGACGGTGACATGGCCGGCGGCGAGGAAGGCCTCGCGGTGGTCGAGGTAGTCGGCGGCGTGGATGACCGGCGCGCCGGGGGCCTCGACGAGAGGCCTGAGCGGATCGGGGACGTACGGGGCGGTGCCGACGCCGAGGACGATGTTCCTCGTGTACGTACGGCCGAGTGCCTCGGCCTCCCCGTCGGCGTCGAGCCGGGTGAAGTCGACCTCGAAGACGTCGCGTTCGGGGTTCCAGCGGACGGAGTCGACCTGGTGGGAGAAGTGCAGTGCGGGGAGGTTCTCGGAGACCCAGCGGCAGTAGGCGTCGTACTCGGCACGCTGGATGTGGAAGCGCTCGGCGAAGTAGAAGGGGAAAAGCCGGTCGTGGGCCTTGAGGTAGTTGAGGAAGCTCCAGCGGCTGACCGGGTCGGCGAGGGTCACCAGGTCGGCGAGGAACGGGACCTGGATGGTGGCGCCGTCGATGAGCAGGCCGGGGTGCCAGTCGAAGCCGGGGCGCTGCTCGTAGAAGACGGCGTCGAGCGCGGCGAGCGGGTGGGCGAGGGCGGCGAGAGAGAGGTTGAACGGTCCGATGCCGATGCCGACCAGGTCGCGGGGTGCTTCGGACTCGTGGTGTGGGGGTCTGGTCATCTGGGGGTGGTTCCTTCGACGAGTTTCAGGAGGTCGGCCAGTTCGTGCGGCCGGGTGTGGGGGTTGAGGAGGGTGGCCTTGAGCCAGAGGCTGCCGTCGAGGCGGGCGCGGCCGAGGACGGCGCGGCCTTCGTGCAGCAGGGTGCGGCGTACCCCGGCGACCGCGTCGTCGGTGGCTCCGGCGGGCCGGAAGAGCACCGTGCTGATGACGGGCCGGTCGTACAGCTCGAAGCCGGGGTGGTCCTGGACGAGGGCGGCGAACTCCCGTGCCCGCGCGCACACCTGGTCGACGAGGGCGCCGAGGCCGGAGCGGCCGAGGGTCCTGAGCGTGACGGCGATCTTGAGGACGTCGGGGCGGCGCGTGGTGCGCAGGGACCGGCCGAGCAGGTCGGGGAGTCCGGCCTCGGTGTCGTCCTCGGCGTTGAGGTAGTCGGCGCGTTGGTGCAGGACGGCCAGGTCCCGGGGGCGGGAGACGGCGAGGAGGCCCGCTGCGACCGGCAGCCAGCCGAGTTTGTGCAGGTCGAGGGTGACGGTGTGGGCGGCTTCGAGGCCGGCGAGCTTCTCGCGGTGCCGGTCGCTGAAGACGAGGCCGCCGCCGTAGGCGGCGTCGATGTGCAGGCGTGCGCCGTGCGCGGCGCACAGCCCGGCGATCTCGGGCAGCGGGTCGATGAGCCCGGCGTCGGTGGTGCCGGCGGTGGCGGCGACCAGCAGCGGGCGGGGGAAGCGGGTGAGGACCTCGTCGAGGGCGGCGGGGTCGAGGGTGCCGTTGGGCGCGGGGACGACCACCGGGTCGGGCAGGCCGAGCAGCCAGGCGGCGCGCGGCAGCGAGTGGTGGGCGTTGGCTCCGCACACCAGCCGGACGCTGCCGCCGAACGCCTCACGGGCGAGCAGCAGGGCGAGCTGGTTGGACTCCGTGCCGCCTGTGGTGACGAGCGAGTCCGCCAGGCCGATCTCGTGGGCGAGCTCGCGGGTGACGAGGGCCTCCAGGGCGGAGGCGGCCGGTGCCTGGTCCCAGGAGTCCAGGGAGGGGTTGAGGACGCTCGCGGCGAGGTCGGCGGCGGTGGCGACGGCGAGCGGCGGGCAGTGCAGATGGGCCGCGCACAGCGGGTCGGCGGGGTCGGCGGAGCCTTCCGCGAGGGCGCGTACGAGGGTGCGCAGGGCGTCCGGGTCGCCCTTGTCCGGGAGTACGTCCCCCACGGCGCCCGTGACGGCCGCGGCGACGGCCTCCGGCCCGCCCGCGGGCAGCGGTCCGCCGCGGGCCCGCCCGCCCTGCCGCAGCGCGTCGAGCACGGAGTCGACCAACGGCCGCAGGACGTCGGGCCCTTCGGGTCCTGAGGCAAGGGGCGGCGGCGTACTCATGGGCTCTCCTCCGGGGCGCGGGCAGGGGGAACAACCATGTGGGGCTTCCAGCTTGTACGCGTTTGGGTCTGGGCGCCCGAAAGCCCAACGATCGGAACCCGAAAGTGGGTACTCCCGTGCGGGGAAAACATGTTGGGGGCCGCGGGGCGGAACGGCTAGCGTCGGGTGGATGTTTGACGCGATCCCGGTCGACGCGCCCGGCGGGCGGCTGCTGGTGCGGGAGCCCGGCCCCGCCGACGAGGCACCTGTGCTGTCCCTCTTCGAGGAGTGCGAGGACTGGTTCGCGGCGGCGACGGGACTGCCGTCCGGGCCCGGTGACGTGCAGAGCCTGTACTACTCGCTGCCGGAGGGCGCCGCCCCCGAGGACAAGGTCCTGCTGCTGGTGGAACGGCCGGGCGCGGTCGTGGGCCTGGTGGACGCGGTACTGAACCACCCCGCGCCGGGTGCCGTCTCGGTCGGCCTGTTCCTGCTGGCGCCGTCCGCGCGGGGCCTGGGTCTCGGCCGCGCGGTCGCCGAGGCGCTCCTCGCCCGGGCGGAGGGCCTCACGTCGGTGACGGCCACCGTGCCGCCCGGCTGGAGATCCGGGGAGCGCTTCCTGGAACGGCTCGGTTTCGCCCTCGGCGCGGCGGCGCCCACCGGCCCGGATGCCGCGAACCGTCGGGCGGGTCCACGGGAGGGGGACGTGCGGCGGGCGGAACTGCGCCTGGACGGACGCCACTGAGGTCGAACGCGCCGCCCGCCGCGCGAGGATCCGGTCCGCGGCCGTCCACCGCGGACCGGGTGCTCAGGCTCCCCGGAAGTCGTCGGCGTGGTCCTCGGCCCACTGGGTGAACGTGCGGGCCGGCACGCCGGTGATCTTCTCCACCGTGCCGGTGATCTCCGGGGGCACTCCGACGGTGTCGCCGAAGCTCTTGAGGAGGGCCCGCACGAACGCCGGCGGCGCGCCCGGGAACAGTTCGGGCCCCGCCTCCTCCGGGGGCACCTCCACGAAGGTCAGATCGCGGCCGACCGCCCGGCCGATCGCGGCGATCTGGTCGGTGTTGGTGGTCGCCCCGGGCCCGGTGAGCCGGTGGGCGAGGCCCTCGTGGCCGTCGTCGAGGAGGACGCGTTCGGCGACGGCCGCGATGTCGTCCTCGTGGATGGGGGCCGTGAGCATGCCCGCGAAGACACCGCGGACGGTGTTCCCGGTGCGGATCTGGGGCGCCCACTGGAAGGCGTTGGTGGCGAACGCGTTGGGGCGCAGGAAGGTCCACTCCAGGCCGCTGTCGCGGATCTGCCGTTCGGCCGTGGCGTGCATGACGTGAATGGGGTGGGCCTCGTCGGAACCCTCCTGGATGATCCCGGAGGAGAGCAGCACCACGTGCCGCACCCCGGCCTCCCGGGCGGCGGCGAGCAGGGCCGGGGCCCGCTCCCCGGCCGCCTGGACGTAGAGGAACAGCTTGGTCGCTCCCTCGAACAGGGCGGCCGGCTCGTCCAGCCGTAACTTCACCACCTCGGCCTTCGCGGGCAGGCCGGCCCGCTCGGGGTCACGGGTGAGCGCCCGCACGGGCCGGTCCGCCGCGAGCAGCCTCTCGACGAGGGCTCGGCCGACGTTGCCGGTGGCGCCGGTCACTACGATCACTGGAGTGCCTCCTGGGGGCGGGGTCCTTCCTGGCCACTCGAGCCTAGGAAGGACCGCCGGCCCCCGCATCATCACCAGGGACCAGCCGGCGCGGCCGTGTCCTACTCCCTGGGAACTAGGCCCCCCGGACCCGCAACGCCCTTGCCAGGTCGTCGAGTTCGTCGACGAGACGGCGGCGCAGCGCGGTGATCGGGTCGGCGTCGCGCAGGCAGGCCTCGCCCAGGGCGAGGTTCTCCGCGTCCACGGCGTACGACGGGAAGGCGTAACGCCCGGTGACGGCGGCGATGGCGGGGCCGCGGCGGGCGGCGACGGCGAGCGCGTCCTGGTAGTACCGCGGCACGTACTCCCGCACGAGGTCGGCCTGCTCGGGCTGCCAGAAGCCCTGTGCGGTGGCCGTGAACAGGTAGTTGGACAGGTCGTCGGTGGCGAACATAGCCTCCCAGGCTGCGCGCTTGGCCTCGGGGTCGGGCAGCGCGGCCCGGCAGCGGGCGGCGCCCTCCTGGCCGGTGGCGCTCGGGTCGCGGTCGAGCTCGGCGGCGATGGCGGCCTCGTCGGTGGCGCCGAGGACGGCCAGGCGGCCGAGGATGCGCCAGCGCAGCTCGGGGTCGAGCTCGGGCCCGCCGGGCACCGTGCCGTCGGCGAGCCAGGCGGCGATGGTGTCGGGGTGCGCGGCGACGTCGATGAAGTGGCGGACGGCGATCAGCCGCAGGCCGGGGTTGTCGCCGTCCTCGGTGCGGCGGATGAGGTCGCGGCACAGGGAGGAGAGCGTGGCCAGGGCGGCGGACCGCTTACCGGGCTCGAGGTAGCGGTCGGCGATGTGCCCGGAGGCGAAGGCCAGCACGCCCTGGACGAGGGCCAGGTCCGTCTCCCGGGGGAGGTGGGCGCGGGCGGTCTCCAGATACGCGGAGGGCGGGAGCTCGCCGTCGCGCACCGCGTCCCGGAGGGCGTTCCACACGACCGCGCGGGTGAGCGGCTCGGGCAGGCCGGACAGGCCCGTGCGGACCGTTTCGAAGGACTCGGCGTCGAACCGGACCTTGGCGTAGGTCAGGTCGCCGTCGTTGAGGAGGAGCAGCGCGGGCCGTTTGCCGATGGACTGGGGGATGGTCTGCGGGAGGTCGAGGTCGACCCGTTCGCGCAGCACGAGCCCGCCCTCGTCGCCGAGGTCGTGGTCGTACAGGCCGACGGTGACGCGGTGCGGGCGGCTGCCCCGCCGGTCGACGGTGAGCGCGTACGTGCCGTTGTCGCCGCCCGCCGTGACGGCCGGGACCAGCGTGTCGACCCCGGTGGTGCGCAGCCACGCGTCCGCCCAGGCGTGGACGTCGCGGTCGGTGGCCGCGGCCAGGGAGTCGATGAAGTCGGCGAGGGTGGCGTTGGCGAACCTGTGCCGGGCGAAGTGGATGTTGATGCCGGCGAGGAAGTCCTTCTCGCCGAGCCAGGCGACCAGCTGGCGCAGCGCGGACGCACCCTTGGCGTAGGAGATGCCGTCGAAGTTGAGCAGGGCGGAGGCGGTGTCGTCGACGGCGTCGGGGGCGACCGGGTGGGTGGAGGGGCGCTGGTCGGCGTCATAGCCCCAGGCCTTGCGGGCCACACCGAAGTCGACCCAGGTGTCGGTGAAGCGGGTCGCCTCGATGATGGTCTGGTAACCCATGTACTCGGCGAACGACTCGTTCAGCCAGATGTCGTCCCACCACTTGAGGGTGACGAGGTCGCCGAACCACATGTGCGCCATCTCATGGGCGATGACCATCGCGCGGGTCTGCCGCTCGGTGTCGGTGACGGCGGAGCGGTAGACGAATTCGTCACGGAAGGTGACCAGGCCCGGGTTCTCCATGGCACCCGCGTTGAACTCGGGGACGAAGGCCTGGTCGTAGGAGTCGAACGGGTAGGGCTCCTCGAACTTCTCGTGGAACCGGTCGAAGCACGCGCGCGTGACGTCGAGGATCTCCTCCGCGTCCGCGTCGAGGTACGGCGCGAGGGAGCGGCGGCAGTGGATGCCGAAGGGCAGACCGCGGTGCTCGGTGCGCACGGAGTGCCAGGGGCCGGCGGCGACGGCGACGAGGTACGTGGAGATCAGCGGGGTGGGTGCGGCCTGCCAGCGGCCCTCGCCCAGGTGCTCGGTGACGCCGTTGGCGAGGACGGTCCAGCCTTCCGGAGCCTTGACGGACAGCTCGAAGACGGCCTTCAGGTCGGGCTGGTCGAAGGCGGCGAAGACGCGCTGCATGTCGTCCAGGAACAGCTGGGTGTAGACGTACGTCTCGCCGTCGGTGGGGTCGGTGAAGCGGTGCATGCCCTCCCCGGTGCGGGAGTAGCGCATGACCGTGTCGAGGCGCAGTTCGTGCTCACCGGCGGTGAGGTTCTTCAGCGGCAGCCGGTCCTGATCCAGGGTCTCCGGGTCGAGGGGCTGTCCGTCGAGGGTGACGGAGCGCAGCTCGACGGGCTTGAGCTCGACGAACGTGTCCCCGGCCGTCCGCGCGCTGAACCGGATCACGGTGCGCGAATCGAAGGTCTCGTCCCCGGTGGTCAGGTCGAGCTCGATCGTGTACCGGTGGACATCGAGGAGCTGTGCTCGGATCAGCGCTTCGTCGCGCGTCAGTACGGACATGAACGACATGCTGCCTGATGGCACCGACGACGCACAGAGGCGGACCGGTACGCGGCTTATGTCCGCTCCTGCGCCGGGGTGGACGGGGAGGCGCCCCGCTGGGGCGGAACCAGGGCACCGGCGGGGGTCCGGGCGGACCGCCCGGCGCTCGCCACGTCCTCGGTGCGCGCACCGGCGAGGGCGCGCAGTTCGCGGATCTCCCGCTCCAGGGCCAGGTGGTGCTGGTGGGCGTCGTACAGGTAGCGCACCTTGGTGCGCAGGGCCCAGGGGTCGACGGGCTTGAGGACGAGGTCGGCGACGCCCAGCCCGAACGCGGCGGAGGTCAGTTCGTGGTCGGGGCCGAATCCGGTGAGCAGGACGACGGGGATGTGCTGGGTCTGCTCCAGACCGCGCATGTAGCGCACCACCTCGAGACCGCTGACACCGGGCATGCGCACGTCCAGCAGCAGAAGGCCGACCCGGCCCCGGAGCACCTGTTTGAGGGCCTCGTCGCCGCTGGTGGCGCGGCCGAGCCGGTAGCCCAGGGGGGCGAGGGCGCTCTCCAGCGCGTAGAGCGTGTCCTCGTGGTCGTCGACGATGAGGATCTCGGCATTCGACGGCATGGCCCGGGTCCCTCCTGTGTGGACAGCCGGCTCCGCCCCCGAGCTGACACGGAGTGCTCACCGGCTGACGAGGAGTGCACAGCGCAGCATGCCCTGTCCGGGCCCGGCTGTCACGACCGCGTCCATGACCGCCGGGGTCAGTTCGCCTCCGGTGCCTGGTCGTTCACGGTGTCGACGGCGATGCGCTCGTGGTGTCTGATCACCTCGGCGATGATGAAGTTGAGGAACTTCTCGGCGAACGCCGGGTCGAGCTTGGCGTTCTCCGCGAGGGTACGCAGCCGGGCGATCTGCCGTGCCTCGCGGGCCGGGTCGGCGGGCGGCAACTGGTGAACGGCCTTGAGACGGCCGACCTGCTGGGTGCACTTGAAGCGCTCGGCGAGCATGTGGACGACGGCCGCGTCGATGTTGTCGATGCTGTCGCGCAAGCGGTCGAGCTCCTCGCGCACGGCGGGGTCGGCGTCACCGGTACCGGTGTTGCTGGTGGTCATGGGTGCCCACCCTAAGGGGCGGGCGAGCTGTCGATCACCGGCGGACCGTCGGGGTCGGGGACCGGGCGCTCCAGTCTGCGGGCACGGCGCGGCCCCGCCGGACGCGGAAGCGGACCGGGGGTGCCGACGCGGCGGGTGAACAGGCGGGAGGAACAGGCGGGGTCGTCGTATCCACGCGGCGGGCCACGGCGGCGACGGGCAGTTCGGTGGCCGCGAGGAGTCCCCCGGTGCGGCCCAGGCGGATGCCGGCGCTCGGCCGTTTCCTGGAGACCGCAGGGGATGCGGGGCGGTGGGCGATCGTGCGGCCGGGTCCGTACATCTGCGCCGGCCACGCGCGCGTGGCCTTCGACGAGTACGGCCGCTCCAGGGAGAAGTTCCGGCTCTTGCGCGAGGTGCTCGCCGGGTACGCCTTCCGAACCGCTTCCCGAACCTCGGCCGCCGCTCCCGTCGTTGGGTTCTCCGGCAAACGTACGGCTGACCGGCCGGGCCCCCTTGGGCGACGTCATGGACGCGCTGGGCGGTCCGGAGACCGTCGGACCCGTCCCGGCCGCCTTCGAGGAACTGGACGTCGACCGGGGCGTCGTCCGCCACGGGGTCACGGCGGCGGCCGCGGCTGGACGCCTTGGGCGACGGTGTGCGGGCCGTGCCGTACCGGGACCCGCCGGCCGACGGCGCCCCGGGGCTGTACGGGCCACCGACGCGGCGCGCGGGGCCGGGGCCGCGCGGCTCGAACTGCCGTTCCGCAACCGTGACTTCGTCGGGTCAACGGCTTCGGCCTCGGCCGCTACCGGTCCGTGGGCCCGCAGCGCTCGCTCCACGTCCCCGGGCCGGTGCTGCGGGAGGGCACAGTGACGTGTGGGTGCGGGAACTCCAGGAGAGGGACCCCGCCGGATCCGGCCCGCATCTGCGGACCCTCCGACGCCTTCCGGACGTCTGTCACCTCCGGTCGGCGAAAACCGGCGCACACCCGCCTAGAGTGGAATGGAGTTCAGGACGTCTTTGGGGGTCAGGACGTGGCGAACGGCGGACCGGTGGCGCACGGCTACCCGCACCTGGAGACGGTGCGGGCGGCCGTCACCGCGCTCTACAGACGTCTCTCGTACGACACCATCCAGACCTTCTCGACGAGCGTGGCCCCCGCCGACGTGGCCTTCTGCGACACCGACGACCTGCATCTGGGCGCGCAGCGCGTGGCCCGTGAGATGGTGCGGCACTTCCGGCTGCCGGACGCCCGCGTGATCGTCAGCTTCCGCGAGATGACGCACGCGGCGAATGTCGAACTCGCGGCGGGCCCGGAGTACTTCGTCGAGCTGAACGACCGGTTCCGCACCCACCGCAGGGACATCGGCGCGGCACTGGCCCACGAGGTGATGCACGTCTATCTGCACCGTCTGGATCTGTCGTTCCCGAGCACGGCGGAGAACGAGATCCTCACGGACACGGCGACGACGTATCTGGGCGCGGGCTGGCTGCTGCTGGACGCGTACCGTGAGGACGGGGCCTCGTCCCAGAAGCTCGGCTACCTCACTCCGGAGGAGTTCGGCTACGTCCTGGCGAAACGTTCCCTGGTCTTCCACGAGGACCCGTCGGTGTGGTTCACCAGCCCGCAGGCCTACACGGCGTACGTCAAGGGCATGGCCCGGGCCCGCAGCGACGAACAGCAGCCGCCGCTGACCGGTGCGGGCTGGGCGGGCCGCCGCCGCTACGCCCGCGACCGCCGCCAGGCTCCCGGGCCGCAGCCCGGCGTCCCGTACACGTTCACCTCCGACGGGGACGGCCGACTGCGGGTCTCGTTCCCCTGCCCGACCTGCCACCAGCGGATCAGGGTGCCGGTGCGGGGACGCGTCCGCGCGAGGTGCGGGTTGTGCCGGACGGTACTGGAGTGCGACACGTAGCCCGCGCCCTTCCCCTGGGGCGCTCCGCCCCCGGGCCCCGGCGGTCCGGGGCCAGGCTCCGCGGGCGGAGCCCCGGCTGACACAGAGGGCGAAACCCCGGCCGGCGCGGGAAGCTCGACTCCGGCTCCAGGCTGGGCCCCCGGGACGACGGCGCGATTCCCGGGGGCCCAGGGGACGGAGCCCCGGTGGGGTCGAAGGCGCGCAGCCCTTGGGGATGGGAATGAGCAAAGGGCGGCGGAGGCGAGAAACCGCCCCCACCGCCCTCGGTGTTCTCCTTGTGTCACCCCTCGTGCTCGGCCACCGCCCGTCGCGGCAGCCCCACGCACAGCCCGGCGCAGAGCAGGAAGCCGCCTGTCACCCACGGCATCGCCGCGCCGAGGGCCTCGGTCATGCCCTCCCCCATGTGGCCGAAGAACACCGTGCCGACCACCGCCGCCCCCAGCGCGCCCCCGAACTGCTGGGCGGTGGAGAAGATCCCGGACGCGGCGCCCGCGAGTTCCCCCGGCACGGCCGACAGCACCACGTTCACCAGCGGCACCACGAGGAATCCGAGTCCGGCCCCGGCGACCACCAGCCCCGGCACCAGCGGCCAGGCCCCGGTGTGCACGGCGGCCGCGCCGTCCACCGCGGCCCACACCCATCCGAAGCCCCCGGCCATCATCAGCGCGCCGGCCCCGAGCACGGTCCGCCCGTACTTCACGGCGAGCCCGTCCGCGGCGGGCGCGGTCAGGAAGCCGCCGGCCGAGAAGGCCACGGTCACCACACCGGCCTGCATCGGCGAGTACCCCTCGCTCCCCTGCAACCAGATCGCGAAGACCAGGAAGAAGCCCTGCATACCGACGGAGAAGAGGAGCTGGACCAGGACGCCCACGGAGAACGCCGGGAGCCCGAAGGCCCGCGCCGGCAGCAGCGGCACCGTCCCGGCCCCGCCCCGGCGCCGCGCCTCGTACACCCCGAGCCCGACGACCGCGACCGCTCCCGCCACCAGGCAGACCCAGCCCCACAGCGGCCAGCCGTTCTCCCGGCCCTGCACCAGCGGCAGCACGATCGCCACGAGCCCGGCGGCGAGCACCAGACTGCCCAGCACGTCCGGCCGGCCCGCCGACCGCTCCCGGGTGGCCGGCACCAGCAGCAGACCGCCCACGAAGGTCCCCACGGCCACCGGCACGTTCACCAGGAACACCGATCGCCAGCCCCAGCCGAACAGGTCGGCATCGGTCAGCAGTCCACCGAGCAGCAGCCCCACGGCCGAGGCGAACCCGGCCACGGCGCCGTACATCCCGAAGGCCGCGCCGCGCTCCTTGCCCCGGAACAGCGTGCGGAACGAGCCGAGCACCTGGGGCACCAGCACCGCCGCCATCACGCCCTGCACCGTCCGCGCGGCGATCAGCTGCCCCGGCGACTGCGCGAGCCCGCAGCCCAGACTGGCGAGTCCGAAGCCCGCCGTACCGGCGAGGAAGAGGGCCCGGCGGCCGAGCCGGTCCCCGAGGTGCCCGGACACGATCAGGGTGGCGGCGAAGCCGAGCAGGTAGGCGGAGACGAGCCACTGCAGGTCGCTCGCCGAGGCGTGCAGGTCACGGCCCATGGACGGGATCGCCACGTTGACGATGGTCGCGTCCAGCAGGTCCATCAGCGCCGCGATCATCAGCACGACGGCGGCGGCCCAGCGGCGCGGATGCGGCTCCGCCGCGGTGGGCGGTGTTGCGGTGAGGGTGGTGGACACGGTGCCTCCCCGGGCTTCAGAATTATTTCGTTCGGGCTAACGAAAGACTTGCATCCACAAGGGTGCCGCCGCAAGTCATTAGTTCGACCGAACGAAATATTTGTTAGCCTGACGCCATGAGCAGCAGCGCACAGACGAGCGGCGGCCGACGGGCCGAGACCCTTGAGCGCCTCATGGAGGTGGGCCGTGTGCACAGCGGCGTCACCGTGATGTTCCACTCGGCGATCGCCGCCAAGCAGGGCCTGAACGCCACGGAGGAGAAGACCCTCGACCTCCTGGAGCGCCACGGACCGCTCACCGCGAAGGACCTGGCGCGGCTGACCGGCCTGGCTCCCGCGTCCGTCACCGGTCTGGTCGACCGCCTGGAGACCAAGGGATTCGCCCACCGGGTCAAGCACCCCACCGACAAGCGCCGGGTGCTCGTCGAGCTGAACCGGGAGAAGATCGGCGAACTCGCCGTGTTCTTCGAGGACTGGGCGCGCGACATCGTGGCGGCGTGCGAGGAGTTCAGCACGGAGGAGCTGGAGACCGTGGTCAGGTTCCTGACGGTCATGGCGGAGCGGCAGCGCGAGGCCGCCGCCCGGCTGTCGTCGTAGGAGCGCTCACGCCCCGTGGACCCGCCCCGGCACCTCCGCGTCCGCGAGCAGCTTCAGCGTCGCCTCCCCCGCCTCGGCCGGCGTCCACCGCTCCCCCTTGTCGGCGGTGGGGCCCGGCCGCCAGCCCTCCATGACGGTGATCCGGCCGCCCTCCGCCTCGAAGACCCGGCCGGTGACACCGGCACTGGCGGCGGAGCCCAGCCAGACCACCAGCGGGGACACGTTCCCGGGCGCCATGGCGTCGAAGCCGGTGCCGGGGGCCGCCATGGTCCCGGCGAAGGTGCGCTCCGTCATACGGGTCCGGGCCGCGGGGGCTACGGCGTTGACCTGGACGCCGTACCGGCGCAGCTCGGCCGCCGCGACCAGGGTCAGCCCGACGATCCCGGCCTTGGCCGCGCTGTAGTTCCCCTGCCCGACCGAGCCCAGCAGACCGGCTCCGCTGCTGGTGTTGACGATCCTGGCCACCGGCGCGCGGCCCGCCTTGGCCTCGGCACGCCAGTGCGCGGCGGCGTGCTTCAACGGCAGGAAGTGCCCCTTGAGGTGGACCCGGAGCACGGCGTCCCAGTCGTCCTCGTCGAGGTTGACCAGCATGCGGTCGCGCAGGAACCCGGCGTTGTTGACGAGCGTGTCGAGCCTGCCGTAGGCGTCGAGGGCCGCCGCCACCAGCGATTCGGCCCCGGCGCTCGTCGCGATGTCGCCGCCGTGGGCGACCGCCTCGCCGCCGGCCGCGCGGATCTCCTCGACGACCCGGCCGGCCGGACTGCCGGATCCGGGCGCACCGTCCAGCCCGACGCCCAGGTCATTGACGACGACCCGCGCACCCTCGGCGGCGAACGCGAGCGCGTGGGCCCGCCCGAGCCCGCGCCCCGCGCCGGTGACGACGACGACCCGCTCCGCGCAGATTCCGCTCATCTCACTCCTCCTTGCCGACGGACCTGTTGACGGTCGCGGCGTCCAGGAAGGCGGGCCGTTCCCCGCCCCCGTGCACGAGCAGGCTCGAGCCGCTGATGTAGGCGGCGGCGTCGGAGGCCAGGAAGACGGCGGCGGCTCCGACGTCGGACGGAGCGGCCAGCCGTCCGAGCGGAACGGTGCCGGAGACCGCCGCGATGCCCTCCTCGCCGCCGTAGTGGAGGTGCGTCAGCTCGGTGCGGACCATGCCGACGACGACGGTGTTGACGCGGACCTCCGGCGCCCACTCCACCGCCATGGAGCGGGCGAGGTTCTCCAGCCCGGCCTTGGCCGCGCCGTAGGCCGCCGTGCCGGGCGAGGGGCGGCTGCCGCTGACGCTGCCGACCATCACGACCGAGCCCCGGGCCCGTCTGAGGTGCTCGTAGGCGGCGAGGGAGGCCGTCAGCGGGGTGACCAGGTTCAGCTCGATCACCCGTGCGTGCCGCTCGGGGTCCGCGTCGGCCAGCGGCCGGTACGGGGCGCCGCCCGCGTTGTTGACGAGGACGTCGAGCCGGGGCAGGGCGCCGAAGAAGGTCCGCACGGCGGGCGGGTCGCGCAGGTCGAGGGGGGCGAACTCCACTCCCTCGACCGGTACTTCGGGAGGCCTGCGGGCACAGGCCACGACGTGGGCGCCGGACCGGGCGAAGGCCCTCGCGATCCCGGCACCGACGCCCCGGGTACCGCCCGTGACGACGACGGTTCTGCCGCGCAGCGAGTTATCCACAGGGCCTCCCGCTCGTCTTCGCCGACTGCTAGCTTCGAAGCCTCACACCTAACAAATGTTTGGTGGAAAGGCAGCTGACTGCGAAGGTAGCTGATGCGTCCATGGGTGTCTCCACCTCGTCCCCGGAAAAGGGGATTTCGCTCGTCACGGTCGACTTCCCACCGGTGAACGCGCTGCCGGCGGCCGGATGGTTCGCCCTGGCCGAGGCCGTGCGCGCGGCCGGCCGCGATCCGGAGGTCCGGTGCGTCGTGCTGGCCGCAAAGGGGCGGGGCTTCAACGCGGGGGTGGACATCAAGGAGATACAGGCGGACGGGCAGGAGGCGTTGATCGGCGCCAACCACGGCTGCGCTCAGGCCTTCGCCGCGGTCTACGAGTGCGAGACGCCCGTGGTCGCGGCGGTGCAGGGGTTCTGTCTGGGCGGCGGCATAGGACTGGTGGGGAACGCGGACGCGATCGTGGCGAGCGACGACGCCACGTTCGGGCTGCCCGAGCTGGACAGGGGCGCGCTCGGTGCCGCCACCCATCTGGCCCGCCTGGTCCCGCAGCACCTGATGCGCGCGCTGTACTACACCTCGCGCACGGTGAGCGCGGCCGAGCTGCACGCGCACGGCTCGGTGTGGCGGGTGGTGCCGCGCGAGGAGCTGCGGGCGGCCGCGCTGGAGCTGGCGCGCGAGATCGCGGCCAAGGACGGGCGGCTGCTGCGCATGGCCAAGGCCGCCATCAACGGGATCGACCCCGTCGACGTACGCCGCAGCTACCGGTTCGAACAGGGCTTCACCTTCGAGGCCAACCTCAGCGGGCTCGCCGACCGCGTCCGCGACACGTTCGGGAAGGAGGGTGCGTAGATGGGCGACAAGACGATGACCGCCGACGAGGCGGTCTCCCGCCTGGAGAGCGGCATGACCCTCGGCATCGGCGGCTGGGGATCCCGCCGCAAGCCGATGGCCCTGGTCAGGGCTCTGCTGCGGTCCGGGATCGGCGATCTCACCGTGGTGTCGTACGGCGGCCCGGACGTCGGCATGCTGGCGGCGGCCGGACGGGTGCGCAAGCTGGTGACGGCCTTCGTCACCCTCGACTCGGTCCCGCTCGAACCGCACTACCGCGCGGCACGGGAGCGCGGGTCCTTCGAACTCATGGAGGTCGACGAGGGCATGTTCATGTGGGGGCTGCGCGCGGCCGCGCAGCGGCTGCCCTTCCTGCCGGTGCGGGCAGGGATCGGCTCGGACGTCATGCGGGTCAACCCCGGCCTGCGGACGGTCACCTCGCCGTACGAAGACGGGGAGACGTTCGTGGCGATGCCCGCCCTGCGGCTGGACGCGGCCCTGGTGCACGTCAACCGTGCCGACCGGCTGGGCAACGGGCAGTATCTGGGCCCCGACCCGTACTTCGACGACCTCTTCTGCGAGGCGGCCGAGGCGGCCTATGTCTCGTGCGAACGCGTCGTCGACACAGCCGAGTTGACGAAGGAGGCGGCTCCGCAGACGCTGCTGATCAAACGGCACGGGGTGACGGGGGTGGTCGAGGCGCCGAACGGTGCGCACTTCACGTCCTGCGCACCCGACTACGGGCGGGACGAGGCCTTCCAGAAGCAGTACGTGTCCACGCCGTGGCCGGAGTTCGCCGGGCGGTTCCTCGGCGGGGACGAACAGGCCTACCGGTCGGCCGTGCGGAACTGGCGGGAGGAGCAGGGGTGAGAGAGGTTCTCCGCTCCGAGTACTGCGTGATCGCCTGCGCGGAGGCCTGGCGCGGCGCGGGTGAGGTCCTGGCGAGCCCGATGGGCCTGATCCCGTCGCTGGGTGCCCGGCTGGCCCGGCTGACCTTCGCGCCCGACCTGCTGCTGACCGACGGGGAGGCGACGCTCGTCCGCCCGGACGGGACGGCCGAGGGCTGGCTGCCGTACCGGCAGCACCTGACTCTGGTGGCCGGCGGACGGCGGCACGTGATGATGGGCGCGAGCCAGATCGACCGGTTCGGCAACCAGAACATCTCGTGCATCGGCGACTGGGAGCGGCCCGCGAGACAGCTGCTCGGCGTGCGCGGCGCGCCCCTGAACACACTGAACAACCCGACGAGTTACTGGATCCCGAGACACTCCCGGCGGGTCTTCGTGGCGAAGGTCGACATGGTGTGCGGGGTGGGGTACGACCGTGCCGCCGAGCACCCGGACACGGCCCGGCACCACCGCATCGCGCGGGTCGTCTCCGACCTCGGCGTCTTCGACTTCGGCACGCCCGACCGCACCATGCGGCTGGCCTCGCTGCATCCGGGGGTGAGCGTCGGGCAGGTGCGGGAGGCCACGGGATTCGCGCTCGCCGTCCCGGACGAGGTGCCGTACACCCGCGAACCGACCCACGAGGAGCTGCGCCTGATCCGCGAGGTGCTCGACCCCGGCGAGTCCCGGGCGCGCGAGGTGCCGGAGGGGGCGAGGAGCTGATGGAGACCGCGCTCACCCGGCTGGTCGGGGTCCGGCACCCGATCGTGCAGACGGGGATGGGCTGGGTGGCGGGCCCCCGGCTGGTCTCGGCTGCGGCGAACGCGGGCGCGCTGGGCATCCTGGCGTCCGCGACGATGACCCTCGACCAGCTGCGCGGGGCGATACGCGAGGCCGGCTCCCGCACGGACGCCCCGTTCGGGGTGAACCTGCGGGCGGACGCGGGCGACGCCGGCGACCGTGTGCGGCTGATCATCGACGAAGGGGTGCGGGTGGCGTCCTTCGCGCTCGCTCCCTCCCGTGAGCTGATCGCCGAGCTCAAGGAGGCGGGGGTGGTCGTGATCCCGTCCGTCGGGGCGCGGCGGCACGCGGAGAAGGTCGCCGCCTGGGGCGCGGACGCGGTGGTCGTCCAGGGCGGAGAGGGCGGCGGGCACACCGGCGAGGTGGCGACGAGCGTGCTGCTGCCCCAGGTGGTGGACGCGGTCCGGATACCCGTGGTGGCGGCGGGCGGCTTCTTCGACGGCCGGGGTCTGGTGGCGGCGCTGGCGTACGGGGCGGCGGGGGTCGCGATGGGCACGCGCTTCCTGCTCACCTCGGACTCGACGGTGCCGGACGCGGTGAAGGCCAGGTACCTGGCGGCCTCGGTCCGGGACGTTACCGTCACCACGGCGGTGGACGGCCTGCCGCACCGCATGCTGCGCACGGACCTCGTGGAGTCCCTGGAGCGCTCGGGGCGCACCCGTGCCCTGGCGCACGCCGTGCGCCGGGCGGCCGGGTTCCGGAAGCTGTCGGGGCTCACCTGGCGGCGGATGGTCCGCGACGGGCTCGCGCTGAAACACGGCAAGGAGCTGTCCTGGAGTCAGGTGCTGCTCGCCGCGAACACCCCGATGCTGCTGAGGTCGGCGATGGTGGACGGCCGCACGGACCTGGGTGTGATGGCGTCCGGGCAGGTCGCCGGGGTGATCGACGACCTGCCGTCCTGTGCGGAACTGGTGGAGCGGATCATGACGGAGGCGGAGGAGGTACGGGGGCGGCTCACAGCCGTTCGATGACCGTCACATTGGCCTGACCGCCGCCCTCGCACATGGTCTGCAGCCCGAACCGGCCGCCGGTGCGCTCCAGTTCGTGCAGCAGGGTCGTCATCAGCCGGACGCCGGTGGCGCCCAGCGGATGGCCGAGGGCGATCGCACCGCCGTTGACGTTGACCTTCTCCGGGTCGGCGCCGGTCTCCTTGAGCCAGGCCAGGACCACGGGGGCGAAGGCCTCGTTGATCTCGACGAGGTCGATGTCGCCGATGGTGAGACCGGTCTTCTTCAGGGCGTGGGCGGTGGCCGGGATCGGGGCCGAGAGCATCCGGATGGGGTCCTCGCCCCGGACGGAGAGGTGGTGCACGCGGGCGCGCGGGCGCAGCCCGTGCTCCCGTACGGCGCGCTCCGAGGCCAGCAGCATGACCGCGGCGCCGTCCGAGACCTGCGAGGAGCAGGCGGCCGTGATGGTGCCGCCGTCGGCCACGGGCCTGAGCGCGGCCATCTTCTCCAGCGAGGTGTCCCGGCGCGGGCCCTCGTCGGCGACGACGTCCCCGTAGGGCACGAGTTCCCGGTCGAAGCGGCCCTCGTCGATCGCCCGCACCGCACGCCGGTGCGAGCGCAGGGCGAACTCCTCCTGGTCCTGCCTGCTGATGCCCCACTTGGCGGCGATCATCTCGGCGCCGGCGAACTGGTTGACGGGCTGTCGTCCGTACCGGGCCCGCCAGCCCTCGCTGCCCAGGAAGGGTCCCTCGGTCAGGCCCAGAGGCTCGGCGGCCTGCCGGGAGGCGAAGGCGATGGGGATCTGCGACATGTTCTGGACACCGCCGGCGACCACCAGGTCCTGGGTGCCGGACAGTACGGCCTGTGCCGCGAAGTGGACGGCCTGCTGCGAGGAGCCGCACTGCCGGTCGACGGTGACGCCGGGTACCTCCTCGGGCAGCCCGGCCGCCAGCCAGCAGGTCCGGGCGATGTCCCCGGCCTGCGGACCGACCGCGTCCAGGCAGCCGAGGACGACGTCCTCCACGGCGCCCGGGTCCACGCCCGCGCGTGCGACGAGCTCCTTGAGCACATGGGCTCCCAGGTCCGCCGGGTGGACCTTGCTCAGCCCGCCCCCGCGCCGCCCCACGGGCGTCCGCACCGCTTCGACTATGTAGGCCTCGGCCATGACAACTCCCCTGAGAGAAAGGGTCGTTCAGGATGAATGGATCATTGGCGCACGGCAATCCCGTCCAGCACCATCGACAGGTACTGCCGGGCGATCTCCTCCGGGCTGTGCCGGCCGCCGGGCCGGTACCAGGAGGCGGCCACCCACACCGTGTCGCGCACGAAGCGGTAGGTGAGCCGGACGTCGAGGTCGGTGCGGAAGACGTGCGCGGCGACCCCGCGCTCCAGCGTGGACAGCCAGGCCTTCTCGAACCTGCGCTGCGACTCGGCGAGGAACGTGAACCGGTCCTGCGCGACCAGTTGCCTGTGCTCCTTCTGGTAGATCGCCACGGCGGCGCGGTGCCGGTCGATCTCCCGGAACGACTCGGTGACCAGGGCCTCCAGGGTCTCGCGGGGCCCGAGGCCGGCGGCGAGGACGGTGTCGTAGCCGTCCCAGAGCTCGTCGAGGAAGGTGCGCAGGATCTCCTCGAGCATCGACTCCTTGGAGTCGAAGTGGTAGTAGAGGCTGCCCGCGAGCATGCCCGCCTGGTCCGCGATCTCGCGCACGGTGGTGGCGTTGTAGCCCTGCTCGGCGAAGACCTCGGCGGCGGTGTCGAGCAGTTCGCGGCGGCGCGCGTGGGCGGCGGCGGCCGCGGGCTTCTTCGCCGCGGTCGCCGTGGACTTCTTCGCCGCGGTCACCTGCGGTTTCTTCGCGGCGGTCACCGGGGGCTTCTTCTTGGTCGGCACGGGTCCATTGTGGTCTGCGCCATCCCCTCAGGGGTGCTGACTGCTGACGGCGACGACCTCGCCGGTCATGTAGGAGGAGTAGCCGGACGCCAGGAACACGATCACGTTGGCCACCTCCCAGGGCTCGGCGTGGCGCCCGAAGGCCTCGCGTGCGGTGAGCTCCTCCAGCAGCGCGGGCGTCGTCACCTTCGCCAGGTGCGGGTGCATGGCGAGGCTCGGCGCCACCGCGTTGACCCGCACGCCGTACTGCGCGGCCGCGACGGCCGCGCACCGGGTCAGTGCCATCACCGCGGCCTTCGCTGCCGCGTAGTGCGCCTGCCCGGCCTGGGCGCGCCAGCCGACGACGGAGGCGTTGTTGACGATCACGCCTCCCCCGGTCTCCCGCATCGAACGCAGGGCGGCCCGGGTGCACCGGAACGTGCCGTTGAGGGTCACGTCGAGCACACGGGACCACTGCTCGTCGGTCATGTCGACGAGGGCCGAAGTGCCGCCGAGACCGGCGTTGTTGACGACGACGTCCAGGCGTCCGTGCTCCCGCGCGGCGGTGCCGAACAGCTCCCGCACCTGCAACTCGTCGGTGACGTCGCAGGGCACCGCCGACACGGCTCCCGGGAACTCGCGTCCCAGCCGGGCCTCGTACTCCTTGAGCCGGCGTGTGTGCGCGTCGCTGATCAGGACGCGCGCGCCCTCCTCCAGGAAGCGGCGGGCGGTCGCCCCGCCGATCCCCGCTCCGGCCGCCGCGGTGATGACGGCGGTGCGCCCCTTCAGCAGCCCGTGGCCGGGCACGTACGCCGGACTCTCGACGCCTGTCATGGACCCACGCTAACCTACCAAACACTTGTTAGGGAAGCTCCAGGAAGGCGGACCGCCGTGGACCTCACCCACTCCCCGGCCGACGAGGAGTTCCGCGCCGAGGCCCGTGCCTGGCTCGACGCGCATGTACCCCGCACTCCCCTGCCTTCCCTGGAGACCGAGGAGGGCTTCGCGGCGCACCGCGTCTGGGAGGCCCGGCTCGCCGCGGACCGCTGGTCGGTGGTGGCCTGGCCCCGGGAGTACGGCGGGCGGGACGCCGGGCTGATCCGGTGGCTGGTCTTCGAGGAGGAGTACTGGGCGGCGGGCGCGCCGGGCCGGGTGAGCCAGAACGGCATCAGCCTGCTCGCCCCGACCCTCTTCGACCACGGAACGGCGGACCAACGCGCGCGCGTGCTGCCGTCGATGGCGACCGGCGAGGTCGTCTGGGCGCAGGCCTGGTC
>NZ_JBHYKH010000019.1:0-20819 GCF_042741275.1 Streptomyces sp. NPDC058964 | reverse complement strand
CCAACCGCGCGCGCGGCCTCCCTTCGACGCCCCCGGGCGTGGTGGTGGGGGCGCTGGGCGGGGGGGAGCCGGCGCCCGCCCCCAACCTGGCCTCCCTCACCTCCCGGGCCGTGCGCACGGACGGCGGCTGGCTGCTGAGCGGACAGAAGACGTGGTCGTCGCGGGCGGCCTTCGCCGACCGTGCCTTCGGCCTGTTCCGCAGCGATCCGGACGCACCGAGACCCCACCAGGGCCTGACCTACCTCATGTTCGGCCTGCGGGCACCCGGTGTCACGGTCCGCCCGATCGGCCGCCTGGACGGAAAGCCCGCGTTCGCGGAGCTGTTCCTGGACGAGGTGTTCGTGCCGGACGAGGACGTGATCGGTGAACCCGGCTCGGGCTGGCGGATCGCGATGTCGACGGCCGGCAACGAACGCGGCCTCACCCTGCGCTCCCCCGGCCGCTTCCTCGCCTCCGCGGGCAGGCTCCTCGGCCTGTGGCGGGCACAGGGCCGCCCGGAGGCCGCGCGCGCCCGGGTGGCGGACGCCCTGATCGGGGCGCGCGCCTACCAGTTGTTCACCTATGCGGCCGCCTGCCGCTTCCTTGACGGCGAGTCCCTCGGCCCGGAGTCCAGCCTGAACAAGGTGTTCTGGTCCGAGTACGACCTCGCGCTGCACGAGACGGCACTCGACCTGCTGGGCGACGAGGGCGAACTGGCCGGCACGGACTGGGCGGAGGGCTATGTCTTCTCCCTCGCCGGTCCGATCTACGCGGGCACGAACGAGATCCAGCGCGACATCATCGCCGAGCGCCTGCTCGGCCTGCCGAAGGGACGCCGCTGATGCGCTTCCTCCTCGACGCCGAGCAGCGCGCCTTCGCCGGCTCCCTGGACGCGATGCTCACGGCCTCGGACACACCGTCGGTCGTACGGGACTGGAGCCGCGGGGACCACACGAGCGGCCGGGCGCTGTGGTCCCGGCTCGGGGCGGCGGGGGTGTTCGGGCTCGCGGTGCCCGAGGAGTACGACGGTCTGGGCCCGCGGCCGGTGGAACTCGCGGTCGCCTTCGTGGAGCTGGGCAGGCACGCGGTGCCCGGCCCGCTGGTGGAGACGGTCACGGCGGCCGCGCTGCTCACCGAGCCCGGCCCGGCCAAGCGGTTCCTCCCCGGGCTCGCTTCGGGCGGGACGATGGCGACGGTCGCGGCCTCCCCGTCCACGGGACACGCCCTGGACGGAGACGCGGCGAGCGTCCGTCTGGTCCTGGCCCCCGACGGTCTGCGGCTGTCCCCGGCCGCCGGCCCGGTGCGCCCCTCCCTCGACCCCGCCCGCCGCCTCACCCCCCTCGCCCCGGGCGGCGAACTCCTCGCGTCGGACCCGCCCGTGGAACATGCCCTGGCCTGGGCCCGGCTCGCCACCGCCGCCCAGGCCCTCGGCGTCGGTCTCGCGCTCCTCGGCAGAACCGTCGCCCACGTCCGGCAACGCACCCAGTTCGGCGTGCCCATCGGCTCGTTCCAGGCGGTGAAGCACCGGCTTGCCGACGCGAGGACGGCGCTGGAGTTCGCCCGCCCGCTGCTCTTCGGTGCCGCGCTGACGATGCACCCGGCGGATGTGGCGGCCGCCAAGCTGAAGGCGTGCGAGGCCGCGTACGCCACGGCCCGCACGGCGCTCCAGCTGCACGGCGCGATCGGGTACACGGCCGAGTACGACCTGTCCCTGTGGCTGACCAGGGCCCGCGCGCTGCGCACGGCCTGGGGCGGTCCGGACGAGTGCCGGGACCTGGTTCTCAGTGGTGGTGGTCGCCTCGGGTGAGTTCCCGGTACTCCTCGCGGGTCGGCTTCGGGATGCGTGACCCGGGCCCGAACATCACCCGGGCGAGCCGTTCGCGCACGCGCTGGGACACGGTGACCGGCCGCCGCACGCCGTTGGCGTCCTCGCGGGGCCCGATCTCGTAGGGCGGGTGCTGCTCGTGCTGGGTCAGGACGAACAGCCGGTCCTGCGCGAGGGGTTCGTGGATCTCGACGTACTCGCCGTGGGGCAGCCGTTTGATGCGGCCCGTCTCCCTGCCGTGCAGCACCTTGTCACGGTCCCGGCGCTGCAGTCCGAGACAGACCCGCTTGGTCACCACGAAGGCGGCGACCGGCACGACGAAGACGGAGACGCGCACGAACCAGGTGATCGAGTTGATCGAGAGATGCAGATGGGTGGCCACGATGTCGTTGCCGCCGCCGATCAGCAGCACCACGTAGAGGCTCAGCCAGGCCACGCCCAGCCCGGTGCGCACGGGCACGTTGCGCGGCCGGTCCAGGACGTGGTGCTCCCGCTTGTCGCCGGTGACCCATGCCTCGACGAAGGGGTAGAGGCCGAGGGCCAGCAGGATCAGCGGGAAGAGCGAGAACGGGATGAAGACGCCCAGCTCCAGTGTGTGGCCCCAGGCGTCGATCTCCCACCCCGGCATCACCCGGATCAGGCCCTCGGAGAAGCCGAGGTACCAGTCGGGCTGGGCGCCCGTGGTGACGAGGTCCGGCCGGTAGGGCCCGAACGCCCACACCGGGTTGATGCTGGCGATGCCGCCCATCAGCGCGAGCACGCCGAAGGTGAGGAAGAAGAAGCCGCCCGCCTTGGCCATGTAGACCGGCAGGAAGGGCATCCCGACCACGCTCTTCTGGTCCCGTCCGGGCCCCGGGTACTGGGTGTGCTTGTGGTGGAAGACCAGGATCAGATGGGCCACGACCAGGCCCAGCATGATTCCGGGCAGCAGCAGGACGTGGATCGGGAAGAGCCGCGAGATGATGTCGTGGCCGGGGAACTCCCCTCCGAACAGGAACATGGAGAGGTACGTCCCCACAATCGGGACGGACAGGATCGCGCCGTCGGCGAACCGGATGCCGGTGCCGGAGAGCAGGTCGTCGGGGAGCGAGTAGCCGGTCAGGCCGGTGATGATGCCGAGCAGCAGCAGGGTCCAGCCGAAGAGCCAGTTGAGCTCGCGCGGTTTGCGGAAGGCGCCCGTGAAGAACACCCGCATCATGTGCACGAGCATGCCGGTGACGAAGACCAGGGCCGCCCAGTGGTGGATCTGGCGGATCAGCAGACCGCCGCGCACGTCGAAGCTGATGTGCAGCGTCGACTCGTACGCCTTGGTCATGACGATGCCGTTGAGCGGGCCGTAGGAGCCGTGGTAGACGACCTCGGCTCCGCTCGGTTCGAAGAAGAGCGTGAGGTAGATGCCGGTGAGTATCAGGACGAGGAAGCTGTAGAGGCAGACCTCGCCGAGCATGAACGACCAGTGGTCCGGGAACACCTTGCGCATGTTGGCCTTGGCCAGCGCGTAGAGCCCGAGGCGTCCGTCGGCCCAGTCGGCGAGCTTCTCGCCCTTGCCCGGGGGCTCGTCCCGGTGTGCGGCCGCCCTTTCGCCCTTCCCAGATCGTGCGCCGTCCATGCGCCGTCGCCTCCCCGTCGGATGTCCCTCAGGGTGACACGGCGGTTCGGCCGAGCCAACGGGGCGGACACGATCTATGTCCGTACGATCCCGCGCGCCCGCGCGGCCGCAAGCCACTTCGGGAACTCGCCCACCAGACGGTCGTACAGCTCGGCGTCGGACACCCGCCGCGGGTCCGAACCGGCATGGAAGAAGCCGGCGTTGTCCACCACCCGCTTCTGCGGCACGGCCAGTTCGTCCAGTTTCCGCAGGAAGTCGAACTGTCTGCTGTCCGGATCGCCGAAGCCGACGAACTGCCAGAACAGCGGCAGGGGCGCGGCCTTGCACAGGTACCGTTCCGCGGCGAGCTTGTTGATCGGGCCGCCGTCGGTCTGGAAGACCACGAGGGCGGGGGCGGTGGAACCGCTGTCGAGGTAGTGGTCGATGACGGCGTCCATCGCCAGGTGGTAGCTGGTCTTGCCCATGTGGCCCAGGCCGGACACGATGCGCTCGATGCGTCCCTGGTGCTCGGCGAGCGCGATGTCGGTGACGGCGTCCACGTCCGTGGAGAAGAACACGACCGGCACGCTGCCGTCGTCGTCGAGGTGCGCGGACAGTCCCAGCACCCGGTCGGCGAGCGCCTGGACGCTGCCGTCGCGGTAGTAGGGCTTCATGGAGCCCGAGTAGTCGACCACCAGGTACACGGCGGCCCGCTGTCCGTCGAGCCCGTGCTTCGTCAGGCAGACCCCGGCGGTCCTGTACAGGCTGACCAGCGCGGGCGCGGTCTCCTGAACCTTGCTGAGACTGATCGCAACCATGGCCCCAACCCTCCCACAGCCGCCGCGGTTCGATATTTTGTTCGCCGCCGTCCCCACCGGCTGCCCTGTTGCCACCTCTCACCTCACCGAGGAGCCGGCCGTGGATGCCGAGTCCCCCGAGTCCACCGTCACCACCTGCTACCGCCATCCGAAGGTGGAGTCGCACGTCCGCTGCACCCGCTGCGACCGGTACATCTGCCCCGACTGCATGCGCGAGGCCGCCGTCGGCCACCAGTGCGTGGAGTGCGTGAAGGAGGGCGCGCGGTCGGTGCGGCAGGCGCGCACCACGTTCGGCGGCCGGATCACGGCGGTGCCGATGGTGACGTACACCCTCATCGCGCTCAATGTGCTCGCCTACCTCGCCGAGCTGGTGCGCCCGTCGGTCGTGCACCGGTTCGACATGCTGGGGACCGTGCCCGACGGCTATCTGCCGGAGGGTGTCGCCCACGGGGAGTGGTATCGGCTGCTGACGGGGGCGTTCCTGCATCTGCCGCCCACCGGGGGCACGTTCGGGATCCTGCACATCGTGATGAACATGGTGTCGCTGTGGAACCTGGGCCGGGTGGTGGAGACGCAGCTGGGCCGCGTGCGGTTCACGGCCCTGTACCTGCTGTCGGCGCTGGGCGGTTCGGTCCTGGTGCTGCTGATCGCGCCCGAGACGCCCACGCTCGGCGCGTCCGGCGCGATCTTCGGGCTCGGCGCCGCGTACTACGTGATGGCGCGGCGGCTGGGCGCCGACATGAGCGCCGTCAACCGTTTCATGACCGGTCTGCTGCTGTGGCTGGTGTTCTCCGCGTGGGTCACCTCCTGGCAGGGGCACCTCGGCGGTCTGCTGTCCGGCGGCGTGGTGGCGCTGGCCTACGCGTACGCGCCCCGGGACCGGCGCCGGAACCTCGTCCAGGCGGGAGTGTGCCTGGCGCTGCTGGCCCTGCTGGTGGTGCTGACGATCGCGAAGGCCACCGAACTGAGCGGGGCCGTCGCCTAGTTTTCCCCGGCCGTACGCTGTGCGCCATGAAACGCGCCGGTCTCCTGCTCTTCGCCGCCGTACCCGTCGTCGTCACGGCGACGGTGTACGTGCTCGCGCCCGCACACTCCGGGACCAAGACCGCGAGCCGTCCCTCGGCGGCGCAGCAGGCCCGGCAGGACGCCAAGGCGAAGGCCGTGCGTTCCGAGGACGACGAGGTGATCGCCGACCTGCCGCCCGGCCTGGCCGCGCCCGCGAAGAAGGAGCTGGCGCAGCGGATCGTGGCGAGCGCGGAGAACTCCACGCTCGACTGGCGCAGCGCCTACGGCTACATCGAGGACATCGGCGACGGCCAGGGCTACACGGCGGGTGTCATCGGTTTCTGCACGGGCACCCACGACCTGCTCACCCTGGTCGAGCACTACACCGCGGCCCACCCGCACAACGGGCTGGCCCGCTATCTGCCCGCGCTGCGCAAGGTCGACGGCACGGACTCGCACGAGGGACTCGACGGCTTCCCGGCCGCCTGGAAGGCCCAGGCCCGGCTGAAGGCCTTCCGCCGGGCGCAGGACGAGGAGCGCGACCGGGTCTACTTCGATCCTGCCGTCCGCCTCGCCAAGCTCGACGGACTCGGCACGCTGGGCCAGTTCGTCTACTACGACGCGATGGTCTTCCACGGCCCGGGCACCGGCCCGAACGGCTTCCACGGTCTGCGCGAGCGTGCCCTGAAGGAGGCCGACACCCCCTCCGAGGGCGGCAGCGAGAAGGAGTACCTGGACATCTTCCTGGATGTCCGCCGCAAGGCCATGAAGACGAAGAAGCCGGGCATCGACACCTCCCGCATCGACACGGCCCAGCGGCGGTTCCTCTACGACGGCAACCTCGGCCTGGACACTCCGCTGGAGTGGCGGGTGTACGGGGAGCCGTACCGGATTCCGTAGGGAGCCGGAAGGTCAGCGGTTCATCCGGCCCACTTCCGGCGCAGCACCTCCTCCGCCGGCTTGCCGTGCGGGCTGTAGGCCAGGCGTGCCGGCGTCTCTCCGCTGTCCGGCCAGTCGTCCCACATCCACCAGCAGACGCCGGCCCACCACCTACGGCCCTCGAAGGAGTCGAGGAGCGCCCGGTAGGCGGCGGCCTGTTCCGCGTCCGCCCGCAGTGCGCTGACGGTCCAGGAGTACGGGGCGGTGGTGGTCCCGCGCTGGCTGACGTAGCCGGCCTCGGTGAACAGGATCCGCCGGTGCTGCTGTGCGGAGTATGCGGCGAGCTGCTGCCGGATCGGGCTCCAGGCCCGGTCGAGGATGGCCGGGTCGGTGGTGGGCTTCTCGGCGAGGGGCCAGTAGGCGTCGATGCCGATGAGGTCGAGGGCCTTCCAGAAGTGGATGTGCCGGTACTCGTCGTAGTTGGCGGCGTAGGTCAGCGGGCCGTCGTAGTGGCCGCGGACCTCCTTGATCACCTCGGTCCAGGCGGTGGTGTCGCCGGAGACCCCGGCGAGTTCGGTGCCGACCGCGAGCTGTTCGGCCCCGGTGTCCGCGGCGATGTCCGCGTAGTGCGTGATGAAGCGGCGGTAGGCGGCGAACCAGGCGGTCCGGTCGCGGGGGCGGATCCCGGCGCGGTCGAGGTCGCCGGGCAGGTCCACGTGCGGCTTGATCATCACCTTGAGGCCGGCCGCGTGGGCCCGCTTCACGATGCTGCGCAGGCTCGCGTCACCGGCGGTCTCGTCGGTGGTGTGCAGGGCGGAGTCGGTGACGCGCTTCTGGTACCAGGTCGGGGTGAAGGTGACCCAGCGTGCCCCGGTGGCCCTGATTCCGCGCAGATAGCGGGGGGCGGCCGGGCTGTCGTAGTCGGTGCGGTACCACGAGGGCAGGGTCATGCCGCGCATGGTCGAGGTTCCCGCCTCGGGACGGGAGGCGGGCGTGCTGCCGTGGGCGGGCCCCCTGCCCGCGCCGGTGGACACGCATCCGCTGACGGCGAGGAGGACCGCCGCCATGACGGCGACGGTCCTCCTCCTCGGGGCGGGCGCCGTCACAGCGCCGCCGGGCTGACGAAGGTGTAGCCGAGTGCCTTGATGCCGTCGATCGTGTCCTTCAGCGGCTGCACCGGGTAGTACGGGTGGTAGAAGAAGCTGGCCACTCCGTCCCGTACGGCCAGGTTCGCCTTCGCCGACGCGATGAGGTCGGCGGGCTGGCGCGCCGGGTGGTTGTTGTAGGCCTCCGGCTCGTAGTTGCCGATGTTCTCGGGCAGCACCTTGGTGCCGTACACGTCCTTCACCACGTACGGGAAGAACTGACCGATGAACCGGTTCGGGTCCGACGAGGTGCCGCTCAGCGTCCCGGCGAAGTAGAGCGAACGCTCCAGCCGCGCGGTGAAGTTGGCGCTGAAGACCTTGTAGTCGGCGGCCGAGCCCGCGTAGTGCGGGGTGGTCCACAGCGCCGGCTTGGGCAGGCCCGCCAGGGTGAACTGGAGGAGCGCGCTGGTGACCCGGGTCTGCGCCCACAGGGCGGAGTCCTCGGCGACCGGGCCGTCGTAGACGACGTTGTCGGCGGCGTCTACGTGTGCCCGGTAGAACTCGAAGTCGTCACCGGTCACGCCGTCGTAGGGGTTGGCCACGTTGCCGTACTGGTGCGTGTACCCGTGGTCCATCAGGACCGCGCCCCTCGCCAGCATGTACTTGAGCGCGCTGACCACCTGCGGCCGCTGGGCGAGCGTGATCGTCTGCGGTACACCGTTGCTGTAGGTGCCCTTGGGGTCCGTGTAGACGGGGATCACGTTGATGCCGTACGGGATGTTCTGCGAGTAGAGGTAGTCGGCCATCGAGCGCAGCTCGGCGGGATCCGAGTCGGGGCTGATGTCCTCCAGGCGCACCATCGCCCGGTGCCGCTCGGCGGTGGCCGGGGCGAGGGCGTCGAAGAGCATGTCCTCGAAGGCGATGACGCGGTCGCTCTCGGAGACGTACGCGAACGGGATCTCACCGATGTAGGTGAGATTGGACGAGCGCACGCCCCAGCCGAAGGTGTGCCCGTTGCTGCTGTCCAGGCCCTCGGCGACCCGGGTGACGGCCGGATACCCGGCGCCCGTCGAGACGTTGGGGCGCAGCACACCGCCGTCCTGCCCGGCCGGCACGGTGCGGGTGAGCGTCTGCCCCCGGTACGTCACCTGTGTGACGTTACCGATCGACCCGCCGTCCTCGTAGTACGACGTCGTCGGATCCCAGCCGTACTTCTGCGTGAACTGGGCTACGCCGACGGAGTTGGCCATGTTCCAGACGTTGGCGCCCATCCAGATCACCGGCTTGGTGCTCGACGCCGCGTCGGAGTAGAACGCGGCCGGGATGACGTCCGGGACGCTTCCGCCGTAGTAGGTGGAGCCGATGTAGATCACGGCCGAGTACGAGTTGATCATTCCGGCTGTGTACTGCTGGACCGGCTTGGACGTCACCGTGCCGAAGTGCCCGGCGAGGTTGGCCGTGGCCATCGCGTACAGCTCGCCCAGCTGCCCGTACGGGCCGGTGGTGTCGTACAGGACGAGGGTGGTCGGGTTGGCGTCCGCGGCTGCGTCCGCCGGGGCGAGCAGAGCCGCCTGCCGGGTCACCGCGGTCGCGGTGCGGAGCCCGGAGACGGCCGTGGACGCGAGTGCGTGCCGGACGGTCTTCGGGCGCGGCCGGGCGCGCCGGGCCTCGTCGGCACTGAGCTGTGCCTTCGCCCAGCCCGCGAGGTCGACCCGGCCCATTCCCGACCTGGGGCCGGCGGACTCGCCCCGATGGCGGTGTCCCCCGGCGGCCTGCGCGTTCGTGGCCAGGAATGTGCCGCTGAGCAGAGCGGCCACGAGCAGTAGTACGACGGAAATCCTGTTGCGTGCCCGTTTCGGGTTCACACGTCTCACGATCTTCCCCCCACTTTGCCAAATGATTGACAAAGCATTTGGCGACAGGAAGGCACCGATTCTTCGCGAGGATCGCGAAGGCTGTCAAATGCGCTCCGCGACTCTCGGAAGGTCTGCTAAGTTCGCCACCGCGCGTTGGGGACGCGCACTGAATATGGGGGGACAATGTACGGACGACCCGCCCTGGGGGCCCTATTGCCCCTGGCAGGAGCGATGGCCGCACCGGAAGCAATACCAGGCCTACCTTTGGCCAAAGCGCTACAGGCGATGGCTGGGGCCGGATTTATGTTCTATTGCTTGACGGCCGGTCTCATACTGCTGGCCCGGATACCCCTGCGACGCCGGGGAAACAGGATGCGGTCCCATATCGGGGGCACTCGTGATCGTTGAGTCACTCCTGTGGTCGAGCATCGCACTGATCATCCTGGCCGGCTGTTACAACACCAGTCTTTTTCTTCTCTCGCGACGCAGAATTCGCCGTTCCCGGATCGACAGGAGAGAACGGTTCTATGTATTTCTGCTGGCATGCCTGAACGAGGAGAAAGTACTTTCGGAAAGCCTGGCGCGCATCACTTCTCTGCCCGCCGGGAATTTCATGGCCCTCGTCATAGACGACGGCTCCGACGATCGCACCAGTGAGATCGCGCTGGCCGCGGACCCGCACCTGGTCCGGCTGCACCGGCGCACTCCGCCGAACGCACGCCGGGGCAAGGGTGCCGCGCTCAACGACGGAGTGCGGCACCTGCGGGAGTCCGGCCTGCTCGCCGGCCGTGATCCGGCGGACGTGGTGCTGTGCGTGGTCGACGCGGACGGGCGGCTCGACCCGCATGTCGTGCAGTCCGTCGACCCGTACTTCGACGACCCGCGCACGGGCGCGGTCCAGGTCTGCGTCCGTATGTACAACCGGCACCAGGGCCTGCTCGCCCGAATGCAGGACATGGAGTTCGTCGTGTACGGCGACGTCTTCCAGAGCGCCCGGCGCTTCATAGGCAGCGTGGGCATGGGCGGCAACGGCCAGTTCATGCGGCTGTCGGCGCTCGACACGCTGGACGGGGACGGCCCGTGGAGCGACAGCCTCACCGAGGACCTCGACCTCGGGGTGCGGCTGATCGCCAAGGGCTGGACCAACATGCACTGCACCACCGCCGCGGTCTCCCAGCAGGCCGTGCTCAGCCTGCGGCGCCTGGTCCGGCAGCGATCCCGCTGGTTCCAGGGGCACCTGCAGTCCGCCGGTCTCGTACCGCTCATCCTGCGGGACGTGCCGACACGTCCGGCGCTGGACATGCTCTACCACCTGTCCAGCCCGGTCCTGATCCTGCTGACCTCGCTGCTGCCCGTCTCCTTCCTGGTCGCCCTGGGCGCCACTGTGGTGGCCTCCGTCCAGGTGGGCCACGCGCTCGTGTCGCCCATGTGGCTGCTCGGGCCGTACGTCCTCTCGTTCACGGCCGCCTACACGTACGGCTTCGTGTACTTCAAACGTGAGCGGGAGCTGGGACTGGTGCGCTGTGTGCTCCTCGCCCATGTCTTCGTCTTCTACGGCTACATCTGGTTCGCCGCCGGCTGGTGGGGGTTCTGGCGGATGCTCACCGGCAAGCAGACCTGGCTGAAGACCGCGCGCACCTGAGGACCGCACGCACTCCGTCGCCGCTCCTCGCCGCTCCTCGCCGCTCCTCGCTTCTTCTCTCATCTTCCGTTCTTCCGTTCTTCCGTGCCTTCGCACGTTCTTCCGCATGCCCTAGGGGGGCCTTCCATGTCCACACCTCCGTCCGCCACGCCCGTGCGCGCCATGCTCGTGCTCGGTACCCGGCCCGAAGCGATCAAACTGGCGCCGGTGGCACGGGCGATGGCCGACAGCGAGCAGTTCGAGCCGATCGTCGTCACGACCGGCCAGCACCGCGAGATGCTCCACCAGATGCTCGGACTGCTCTGCGTCGACGTACGGATCGGCCTCGACGTGATGCGCAGCCGGCAGCAGCTGTCGGAACTGACCGCGCGCCTGGTCGGCGAGCTCGGCGAGGCCATGCGGGACCAGCGGCCCGACCTGGTCGTGGTGCAGGGGGACACCACCACCGCGCTGGCCGGCGCCCTGGCCGCGTTCTACGAGAAGATCCCGGTCGCCCACGTCGAGGCGGGGCTGCGCACCGGGGTCATCGACAACCCCTTCCCGGAGGAGCTCAACCGCAGCCTCATCGGACGCATCGCCCGCTGGCACTTCGCCCCCACACCGCGCGCGGCACGGCATCTGACCGACGAGGGGATTCCGGCGGAGCAGGTGTTCACCACCGGCAACACGGTGATCGACAACCTGCTGTGGGTGCTGGCCGAGGGCACCGGCACCTCCGCGTTCCGCACCGGTGACCGGCGGGTCCTGGTGACCCTGCACCGACGGGAGAACCAGGGCGAGCGGATGCGCGGGATGGGCCGTGCGCTCACCCGGCTCGCCGAACGCGGGGACGTGGAGATCGTGCTGCCGCTGCACAAGAGCCCCGCCGTACGGGACGCGCTGCTGCCCGAACTGGAGGGCCACAGCGGCATCTCGCTCGTCGAACCGCTCGACTACCTGGACTTCGCGGCCACGCTGGCCGAATGCGACCTGGTGCTCACCGACTCCGGCGGCATCCAGGAGGAGGCCCCGAGCCTGAGCAAGCCCGCGCTGGTGTTGCGGACCACCACCGAACGTCCGGAGGCGGTCGAGGCCGGGGCGGCCAGGCTGATCGGCACGGAGCCGGACGCGATCGTGGCCTGGGCCGGGAAGCTGCTGGACGATCCGGCGGAGTACCGGCGGATGGCCACCGCCGGCAACCCGTTCGGCGACGGACTGGCCGCCGCCCGCGTACTGGCCCAACTGGCCGAGGACTTCGCCGCCGATGTGCCCGTCGGCCTCACCGCGTCCGGGCCATACTCGACCGCATGACCCAGTCACCCCTGCGCCCCGTCCGCCGGATCCCGTCGGTCCCGTACGGGCGCAGGGGCCGCCTCCTCACCTCGCTGGCACTGGCGCTCGCGCTGGCCGCGCTCCTGTCGGTCGCCGTGAGCCGGTGCCGGGGCGCCGAATCACCGCCGCCCAGGCCCTGGATCGACGGCACGACCCACGGCCGCTGGCTCTCGGTGTTCAACGGCCACGGCACCAACGTGGGCGACGACGACTCCCTGTCCCTGTCCCCCAAGGTCGCGGAGGACCCCGGTACCACGCACGCGGGGCTCGTGGTGAGCACCGCCTCGTACGGCGACGTGCGGTACGAGGCACGGATGCTGACGGTGGCGCAGCTGCGCGACCCCGACCCCAACCCGTGGGAAGTGCCCTGGCTGGTCTGGGCGTACACCGATCCGGAGCACTTCTACTACATCACCCTCAAGCCCAACGGCTGGGAGCTGGGCAAGCGCGACCCCGCCTATCCGGGGGGCCAGCGCTTCCTGGCGACGGGGCGTACGAAGTATCCCGTGGGCGACTGGTACACGGTGCGGGTGGAGCAGCGGGGCGCGGTGCTCGCGGTGTCGGTGGGCGGGAAGCCGCTGGTCACCTTCACGGACGCGGAACGCCCGTACAACCAGGGCAAGGTGGGGGCGTACACGGAGGACGCGACGGTGAAGTTCGAGGGGCTGCAGGCGAGTTCGGGCCCGAAGGGCTGAAAAGGCGGCAGCGCCCGCCCAGTCCGGTCGGGGACTGTGGGCAGGCGCCACCAGTGTTCCGTACGCCTTTGTACGGGACGTTCTTCGGTGAACCGTCAGACCATCAGGGCGCGGTCCGTCGGGCGGATCGGTGCCGGCAGCTCGCTGGCGCCGGTCAGGAAGCGGTCGACACCGCGGGCGGCCGAGCGGCCCTCCGCGATCGCCCACACGATGAGCGACTGGCCGCGGCCGGCGTCACCGGCCACGAACACGCCCGGCACGTTGGTCTGGAAGTCGGCGTCACGGGCGACGTTGCCGCGCTCGTCGAGGTCCAGGCCGAACTGCTCGACCAGGCCGTTCTCCCGGTCGGTGCCGGTGAAGCCCATGGCGAGGGTGACCAGCTGGGCCGGGATCTTGCGCTCGGTGCCCGGCTTCTGGGTCAGCTTGCCGTCGACGAACTCGACCTCGACCAGGTGCAGCCACTGGACGTTGCCGTCCTCGTCGCCCTCGAAGTGGGTCGTCGAGACGGAGTAGACCCGCTCGCCGCCCTCCTCGTGGGCGCTGGTCACCTTGTAGAGCATCGGGAAGGTCGGCCAGGGCTGGGCGACCGGGTTCCGCTCGTCGCCCGGCCGGGGCATGATCTCCAGCTGCGTGACGGAGGCCGCGCCCTGGCGGTGGGCGGTGCCCACGCAGTCGGCGCCGGTGTCGCCACCGCCGATGACGACGACGTGCTTGCCCTCGGCCGAGATCGGGGCGGTGACGTAGTCGCCCTCCTGGACCTTGTTGGCCAGGGGCAGGTACTCCATCGCCTGGTACACGCCCTTGAGTTCGCGACCGGGGACCGGCAGGTCACGGGCGGTCGTGGCGCCGGCGGCGATGACGACCGCGTCGTAGCGCTTCTTGAGGTCGGTCGCCTTGAGGTCGCGGCCGATCTCGATGCCGGTGCGGAAGCGGGTGCCCTCCGCGCGCATCTGCTCGATGCGGCGGTTGATGTGCCGCTTCTCCATCTTGAACTCGGGGATGCCGTAACGCAGCAGGCCACCGATGCGGTCGGCGCGCTCGTACACCGCCACGGTGTGGCCCGCCCGCGTGAGCTGCTGGGCGGCGGCCAGGCCCGCCGGGCCCGAGCCGATGACGGCGACCGTCTTGCCGGACAGGCGCTCGGGCGCCTGCGACGCGACGTCACCGGTCTCCCACGCCTTGTCGATGATCGAGACCTCGACGTTCTTGATGGTGACCGGCGGCTGGTTGATGCCCAGCACGCACGCCGACTCGCAGGGGGCCGGGCAGAGGCGACCGGTGAACTCCGGGAAGTTGTTGGTCGCGTGCAGGCGCTCCGAGGCGGCCGCCCAGTCCTCACGGTAGGCGTAGTCGTTCCACTCGGGGATCAGGTTCCCCAGCGGACAGCCGTTGTGGCAGAACGGGATGCCGCAGTCCATGCACCGGCTGGCCTGCTTGCTGATGATCGGCAGCAGGGAGCCGGGAACGTAGACCTCGTTCCAGTCCTTGAGGCGTTCGGCGACGGGACGGGACTCGGCGACCTGACGGCCGTGGTTCAGGAAGCCCTTCGGGTCAGCCATTGATCGCCGCCTCCATCATCTTCTCGTGGGTCTCGGTCTCGGAGAGACCGGCTCGCTCGGCGGCGTCCTTGGCGGCGAGCACTGCCTTGTACGTGCTGGGGATGATCTTGCTGAAGCGGTCGACCGCCGTGTCCCACTCGGCCAGGAGCTTCTCGGCGACCGTCGAGCCGGTCTCCTCCTGGTGGCGGCGCACCACGTCGTGCAGCCACTGCTTGTCGGCGTCGTCCAGCGCCTCGACGGCGTCGAGGTTGCCGGCGTTGACGTTGTCGCGGTCGAGGTCGATGACGTACGCGACACCGCCGGACATGCCGGCCGCGAAGTTGCGGCCGGTCTCGCCGAGAACCACCGCGTGACCGCCGGTCATGTACTCGCAACCGTGGTCGCCCACACCCTCGGAGACCACCAGCGCACCGGAGTTGCGGACGCAGAACCGCTCGCCCGTACGACCGCGCAGGAACAGCTCACCGCCGGTCGCGCCGTACGCGATGGTGTTGCCCGCGATCGTCGAGTACTCGGCGAGATGGTCGGCCGCCCGGTCGGGACGGACGATCACACGGCCGCCGGAGAGTCCCTTGCCGACGTAGTCGTTGGCGTCGCCCTCCAGGCGCAGCGTGATGCCGCGCGGCAGGAAGGCGCCGAAGGACTGGCCCGCCGAGCCCGTGAAGGTGATGTCGATGGTGTCGCCGGGCAGACCCGCGCCGCCGAACTTCTTCGTCACCTCGTGGCCGAGCATGGTGCCGACCGTGCGGTTGATGTTGCGGATCTGGACCTGGGCGCGCACCGGCTGGGCGTCGTCGGCGCTGGACGCGGACAGGGCGTCCGCGGCGAGCTTGATCAGCTCGTTGTCCAGGGCCTTGGCCAGGCCGTGGTCCTGCTCGACGATCTGGTGACGCACCGCGCCCTCGGGCAGCTCGGGCACGTGGAACAGCGGCTCCAGGTCCAGGCCCTGCGCCTTCCAGTGGTCGACGGCACGCGTGACGTCGAGCGTCTCGGCGTGGCCGACGGCCTCCTCGATGGAGCGGAAGCCCAGCTCGGCGAGGATCTCGCGGACCTCCTCGGCGATGAACTGGAAGAAGTTCACCACGTACTCGGCCTTGCCGGAGAAGCGGTCGCGCAGCACCGGGTTCTGGGTGGCGACGCCGACCGGGCAGGTGTCCAGGTGGCAGACGCGCATCATGATGCAGCCGGAGACGACGAGGGGAGCGGTCGCGAAACCGAACTCCTCGGCGCCGAGCAGCGCGGCGATGACGACGTCACGGCCGGTCTTCAGCTGGCCGTCGGTCTGCACGACGATGCGGTCGCGCAGGCCGTTGAGCAGCAGGGTCTGCTGGGTCTCGGCGAGGCCGAGCTCCCAGGGGCCGCCCGCGTGCTTGAGCGAGGTCAGCGGCGAGGCGCCGGTGCCGCCGTCGTGGCCCGAGATCAGCACCACGTCCGCGTGCGCCTTGGAGACACCCGCGGCGACCGTGCCGACGCCGACCTCGGAGACCAGCTTCACGTGAATCCGCGCCTGCGGGTTCGCGTTCTTCAGGTCGTGGATCAGCTGCGCCAGGTCCTCGATCGAGTAGATGTCGTGGTGCGGCGGCGGGGAGATCAGACCGACACCCGGGGTCGAGTGACGGGTCTTGGCCACCCACGGGTAGACCTTGTGGCCGGGCAGCTGGCCGCCCTCGCCGGGCTTGGCGCCCTGGGCCATCTTGATCTGGATGTCGTCCGCGTTGACCAGGTACTCGGAGGTCACACCGAAGCGGCCGGAGGCGACCTGCTTGATGCTGGACCGGCGGGCCGGGTCGTACAGGCGCTCCGGGTCCTCGCCGCCCTCACCGGTGTTGGACTTGCCGCCCAGCTGGTTCATGGCGATGGCGAGGGTCTCGTGCGCCTCCTTGGAGATGGAGCCGTACGACATGGCGCCCGTGGAGAAGCGCTTGACGATCTCGCTGGCCGGCTCGACCTCGTCGATGGAGATCGAGGGACGGCCCTCGGGACCGGTCTTGAAGCCGAACAGGCCGCGGAGCGTCATGAGCCGCTCGGACTGCTCGTTCACGCGGTCCGTGTACTTCTTGAAGATGTCGTAGCGGCCGGTGCGCGTGGAGTGCTGGAGGCGGAAGACCGTCTCCGGGTCGAACAGGTGCGGCTCGCCCTCGCGGCGCCACTGGTACTCGCCGCCGATGTCCAGCGCGCGGTGCGCGGGAGCGATGCCGGAGGCCGGGTAGGCCTTGGCGTGGCGGGCGGCGACTTCCTTGGCGACGACGTCGATGCCGACGCCGCCGATCTTGGTGGCGGTGCCGTTGAAGTACTTCTCGACGAAGGCCTCGTCGAGGCCGACGGCCTCGAAGACCTGGGCGCCGCGGTAGGAGGCGACGGTCGAGATGCCCATCTTGGACATGACCTTCAGGACGCCCTTGCCGAGCGCGTAGATCAGGTTGCGGATCGCGGTCTCGACCTCGATGCCCGGCAGGAAGGTGCCGGCGCGGACCAGGTCCTCGACGGACTCCATGGCCAGGTACGGGTTGACGGCGGCGGCGCCGTAGCCGATGAGCAGGGCGACGTGGTGGACCTCGCGGACGTCACCGGCCTCGACCAGCAGGCCCACGTGGGTGCGCTGCTTGGTGCGGATGAGGTGGTGGTGGACGGCCGCGGTGAGCAGCAGCGACGGGATCGGCGCGTGCTCGGCGTCCGAGTGACGGTCCGACAGGACGATCAGGCGGGCGCCGTTCTCGATGGCGGCGTCGGCCTCGGCGCAGATCTCGGCGATGCGCGCGGCGAGGGCGTCACCGCCGCCGGAGACCCGGTACAGGCCGGAGAGGGTCGCGGCCTTGAAGCCGGGCATGTCGCCGTCGGCGTTGATGTGGATGAGCTTGGCCAGCTCGTCGTTGTCGATGACCGGGAAGGGCAGGGTCACGCTGCGACAGGAGGCCGCGTTCGGCTCCAGCAGGTTGCCCTCCGGACCGAGCGAGGAGCGCAGCGAGGTGACGAGCTCCTCGCGGATCGCGTCCAGCGGCGGGTTGGTGACCTGTGCGAACAGCTGGGTGAAGTAGTCGAAGAGCAGGCGCGGGCGCTCGGAGAGGGCCGCGATCGGAGAGTCCGTGCCCATGGAGCCGATCGGCTCGGCGCCGGCCTTGGCCATGGGCGCCAGGATGACGCGCAGCTCCTCCTCGGTGTAACCGAAGGTCTGCTGGCGGCGGGTGACCGAGGCGTGGGTGTGGACGATGTGCTCGCGCTCGGGCAGGTCGCCGAGCTCGATCTCGCCGGTCTCCAGCCAGTCCGCGTACGGCTGCTCGGCGGCGAGGGTCGCCTTGATCTCGTCGTCCTCGATGATGCGGTGCTCGGCGGTGTCGACGAGGAACATCTTGCCGGGCTGCAGGCGGCCCTTGCGGACGACCTTGGCGGGGTCGATGTCGAGGACGCCGACCTCGGAGCCGAGGACGACGAGGCCGTCGTCGGTGACCCAGTAGCGGCCGGGGCGCAGACCGTTGCGGTCGAGCACGGCGCCGACCTGGGTGCCGTCGGTGAAGGTGACACAGGCCGGGCCGTCCCAGGGCTCCATCATCGTGGAGTGGAACTGGTAGAAGGCGCGTCGGGCCGGGTCCATGGAGTCGTGGTTCTCCCACGCCTCCGGGATCATCATCAGCACGGAGTGCGGCAGCGAACGGCCGCCCAGGTGCAGGAGTTCGAGCACCTCGTCGAAGGACGCCGAGTCGGAGGCGTCCGGCGTGCACACCGGGAAGATGCGCTCCAGGCCCTTGTCGCCGAACAGGTCGGAAACCAGCTGCGACTCGCGGGCGCGCATCCAGTTGCGGTTGCCCTTGACGGTGTTGATCTCACCGTTGTGCGCGACGAAGCGGTACGGGTGCGCGAGCGGCCACGACGGGAAGGTGTTCGTGGAGAAGCGCGAGTGGACGAGCGCGACGGCCGACGCGAAGCGGCGGTCGGACAGGTCCGGGAAGAAGGGCTCCAGCTGGCCGGTGGTCAGCATGCCCTTGTAGACGATCGTGCGGGCCGAGAGCGACGGGAAGTAGACACCGACCTCGCGCTCGGCGCGCTTGCGCAGCACGAATGCCTTGCGGTCCAGCGCGATGCCCTCGCTGGCGCCGTCGGCGACGAAGACCTGCCGGAAGGCCGGCATGGTCGAGCGGGCGGTGGCGCCCAGCAGCTCGGGGGCGACCGGGACCTCGCGCCAGCCGAGGACCGTCAGGCCCTCCTCCGCGGCGATCGTCTCAATGCGTGAGACGGTGTCCTGGGTCTCCTCCTCCGGCAGGAAGGCGATGCCCACGGCGTACGAGCCCGCCGCGGGGAGGTCGAATCCGGCCACCTCACGGAAGAAGGCGTCGGGCACCTGCGAGAGGATGCCCGCGCCGTCGCCGGAGTCGGGCTCGGAACCGGTGGCGCCGCGGTGCTCCAGGTTGCGCAGAACCGTGAGTGCCTGCTCGACCAGCGCGTGGCTCGCCTGTCCGGTGAGGGTGGCCACGAAGCCGACGCCACAGGCGTCGCGCTCGTTGCGGGGGTCGTACATACCCTGCGCAGCAGGGCGAGCATCCATGAAGGACCAGTTCTGGCCATTCGCGGAATGCTGGGACGGCTGGCGCGGCGTACGCATCGGCTCTCCCGTCGTCGTCATGTGGCATGTGCGGTGCCGAGGGACGACGTTGGCCCTCTGCGGAGTGCAAAATTTCGTGCAGGTTACATGATGGAGGGGTTCACGGGAACCGGATACTCCGTTCCAGCATGCGGACGCCAGGGGGTGTGGCGAGGGTGCCGCGCGCGGGCGGCGGAGGTATGTGGGGACCGAACCGGCCAAGATCGATCAGATCGGTGTCGGTCGGCCCGAAGGGCGGGGGGAGCGTCGTCGCCCCGTCCCGCGGGTGAGCAGCAGGCGTCATTGCCCGCAGCGCTTACGGCTCATGCCCAGTGGTTAAGCATTCGAAACCAGCGGGTAACGGCTACTTATACGGCCCATCGCATAGGTAGCGGTCGTCCTATCCTACGGCTGTTCCGAACAGACTGCCCAGGGCGTAGGTCACACCGGCCGCGGCGCCGCCGAGCGCGAGCTGCCGGAGCCCGCTGAACCACCAGGTGCGGGCCGTCACCTTGGCCACCACGGCGCCACAGCCGAAGAGTCCGGCGAGGGCGAGCAGCACGGCGGGCCACAGCGCGGTCGCGCCCAGCAGGTACGGCAGCACGGGGAGCAGGGCTCCCAGCGCGAAGGAGCCGAACGACGACACGGCCGCGACCAGCGGCGAGGGCAGATCGCCAGGGTCGATGCCCAGCTCCTCGCGGGCATGTATCTCCAGGGCCTGCTCGGGGTCCCTGGACAGCTGCCGGGCCACCTCACGGGCGAGTTGCGGTTCGACACCGCGAGCCTCGTAGAGGGCGGCGAGCTCCTTCTCCTCGTCCTCGGGGTGCCTGCGCAGCTCGCGCCGCTCGACGTCCAGTTCCGCCTCGACGAGCTCACGCTGCGAGGCGACCGACGTGTACTCGCCCGCCGCCATGGAGAAGGCACCCGCGGCAAGTCCGGCGAGGCCGGTGATGACGATCGTCTGATGGCCCACGGAGCCGCCCGCGACGCCGGTCAGCAGGGCGAGGTTGGAGACCAGGCCGTCCATGGCACCGAAGACGGCGGGGCGCAGCCAGCCCCCGTTGACGTCCCGGTGCGTGTGGTTGTCGCGGTGCGCCTCGTGCAGCGGCGCCTCGGTGTCGATGATGGCCATAAGGGTCCCCCAATGAGCTTAGGCAAAGCTAACTCTAGACTATTTCTATATTTCGACAGCACCGAACCTACGCCTCGTATTTCCGTTCCGCCAGCAAGGAAAGGCTGGGCTAACCTGCGGCTTTATCTCACGTTGCTCATCCGAGTATTTACATGCACATATGTCGACCGGGTGATGTCGGCCTTCCGGATGCGCAGACGGGGCGCTCGGGTGGCACACATCCCGCATGGCATCGATCGCGGTCGTCCCCCCGGTCCCGGCGCCGGGGGACGCCTCCGAACTCCGTGGACGGGCCCGCGGCGCCCTGCTCGGCCTCGCCGTCGGAGACGCGCTCGGCGCCCCGGCAGAGAACATGAAGCCCTCCGAGATCCGCGCCCGCTGGGGCCGGATCACCGGGTACGTCGCCGAACGGCCGTCCGGCACGGACGACACCGAGTACGCGATCTTCTCCGGGCTGCTGCTGGCCCGGCACGGCTCGGCGCTCACGCCGGCCCATGTGGAGGCGGCCTGGCACCAGTGGATCGCCGACCGCGACGAGGGCCCCTTCCGCGGCGCGGGTTTCAGCGAGCGCGGCACCCTGGAGAACCTCCGCCGGGGTCTGGCCGCGCCCATCTCGGCCCAGCACCGCCACGCCTGGAGCGACGGCCTCGCGATGCGGGCGGCACCGTTCGGGGTGTTCGCGGCGGGCCGCCCCGCGGAGGCGGCCCGCCTGGTGGCGATCGACGGCTCGGTCAGCCACGACGGCGAGGGCATCTACGGCGGCCCGGCGGTGGCGGCCGGGGGGGCGGCGGCGATGGCGGGGGCCCCGCCGCGCGCGGTCGTCGCCTCGGCCCTGGCGGTGGTCCCCGACGACTCGTGGACGGCCCGCTCCC
>NZ_JBHYKH010000018.1:42069-42459 GCF_042741275.1 Streptomyces sp. NPDC058964 | reverse complement strand
CGGCGCTGCGGGCCGGCGGCGAACGGACGATCCGTGGCTCGGGCCCGGCCAGCACGGGACTGCCGCTGTCGGCAGCCTGCTGCAAGATCCGTCCCAGGCGGTGGCAGGTGTCGGCGATTGCTTCCCGCTCACCTGAGCTCAGTGCCGGCGGGTGCGTGCTGGGCCAGTGCAGTACCAGGCCGCCCCAGGTGGTCTGACCGGTGGTGATCGGGGCGGCGGCCATGGTGAAAGGGTGGGGCAGGACGAGCGAGAGTTGCGGATAGCGGCGCGGGCCCGACGGCGTGGGGGGGTGACACCCACAACGTTGGTGGCGGACGTCCACGCTGTCTGGGGGGGGATCGCCCCTCCCGACCCCGGGCGACGGTGTTGCGGACACGCCCTAAACAAAGC
>NZ_JBHYKH010000018.1:36791-42059 GCF_042741275.1 Streptomyces sp. NPDC058964 | reverse complement strand
GGGGGCGGCTCGCGCGCGTGTGGGGGATCGGGGGGCCCCTTCTCTGGGTGGGTCTTCACCCACACCATGGGTCGCGGGCTTCGGTCATGGGGGGCGGGGGTCGATCCCGCCAGCGCCCCCCGGGTCCAGGGTGAGGCGATCCGCCATGACACTCCGCTGAGCACCGCGAGCTGCAGCACCTGCCCGTCCCGGGGCATCAGATAGACCGCGCAGACGTAGGCACCGGTCTGCCGCACGAACCGGCTCAGGGCAGGTCCCAGCGCTTCGGGACCAAAGTCCGCGGAGCAGCCGCCAGTGGCAGAGTCGGACACGCTTCACCTCCTGGCGCGCGTGCCGGTCGGCGATCCCCGCACCCGTCCGAAGCGGCTGCGGGCCGCATCGGCGCTGATGCCCAGAGCAGCGCCGATCTGCGTCCACGTGGCCCCGGCCCGCCGGTCGGCCAGCACCGCGCAGCGCACCAACTGCCCGGCCAGCTCCCGCACCTGTGCCACGGCGGCACAGTGACACGCCCCGGCCGAGGGCGGCGACAGGGGGTCAATGCTCTGCTGTCGTGCCACGGCCTGCACATGGGGGAGCAATTCCGTCCCCGCGACCACCAGTGCCTGCCGCTCCTCCTCCGCGGACCGCCACCGCCGTCGGGCCCGCCACGCCGCCTGACGGTGCGCCGCGGTGCAATACCGGCGGCCATGTCTGGATGGCTCCGGCAGCGCCACACCGCACCAGCCGCACAGAGCGTCGCCCATATGGGGACAATACGCCCACCTTGGCGTGACGGAGATGGTCGAGCCGATCGGCCCCGCGGTATCGAGCGCCCGGGGGTGCGTCCGGAGCGGTGGCGCGGCCGTACCGCGCCGGGGGCGGGACGCGGGCCGTTCGCGGCAGGGCTCGGGCCAACGCCATGCCGCAACGGTACGACCACGGTCCGGCGCCGAACGGACTGGCCGATCGGAAGCGGTCGGCGCGATTTCATGGACGTTCAATCTCCCGCCCCTCCACCTGGTCGAGTAACGGAGCGGAAAGTTTCAGTGGCGGGGGGTAACGGTGGGTGGAGGACCGGGCCGCATCCGACCGGCAGGTGCGGTGATCGCCTTGCCGGGCCGCGCTGAACGCAGCACCGCCCTCGTCTGCCGCCGCGCCAGGACAGCGGCACGAGGTCTGGGACCCCTCATCCTGACCGGGCCCTCTCGACAGATCCAACGGCTTTGCGGTGAGGGTTGGTTCCCGACGGGGATGTGACCTTTCGCCCAGCCCGCTGACCTGTCGCGGTACACCGTGACGGCTCATACTCCAGGACCTGACGAACCGACAGGCGAAGGAGCACGGTGAGCGCAGCGGCGGCAGCAGGGACCTGGAAGCTCGGGGACCTGGAGGTGAATCGCATCGGCTACGGCGCGATGCGGCTGACGGGCAACGGCATGATGGGGAACTCCGACGGCAAGCCGATCGACCGCGACGCCGCCGTCGGCCTGCTGCACAGCGCGTTCGAGCAGGGCGTCAACCACATCGACACGGCCGCCTTCTACTTCTCGCCACTGCGGTCCGCCAACGAGCTCATCAACCGCGCCCTCTCATCCTGGTACGGCGACGTGGTCGTGGTGACCAAGGTCGGCCCGGCGCGCGATCCCTCCGGCGAGTGGCTCGCCATGGCCCGCCCCGACCAACTGCGCGGCCAGGTCGAGGAGAACCTGCGCCAGCTCGGCCGGGACCACCTGGACGTGGTGAACCTGCGCGCCAACGGCCCTGGTACGGCCTCGATCGCCGAGCACTTCGGCGCCCTCGCCGAGCTGCGCGAGGCCGGCCTGGTCCGGCACCTCGGGCTCTCCGGTGTCCTGCCTGCGCACGTGGCCGAGGCCCGAACGATCGCGCCCGTGGTCTGTGTGCAGAACTCCTACGGCCTGGACTGGCGCCGCGCTGACGAGAGCGGGCTGGTGCACCTGTGCGGGGAGCAGGGCATCGCCTTCGTCCCGTTCTTCGCGGTCTCCGGCCTGCGGCGCGAGGCAGCCGCAGGCCAGGAGTGCGACGCGCGCGTCCGCTCCGTGGCCCGCGCCCACAATGCGACGCCGGCCCAGGTACGGCTCGCCTGGACCCTCCACCGCGGTCCGCACGTACTGGCCATTCCCGGCACCTCGAACCCGGCACACCTCGCAGAGAACATCGCCGCCGGAGGCCTGCGTCTGACCGAGGAGGAGCTGGCCGTCCTGGACAAGCCGGACGAGGGCACCGCGCGAGCTCCTGCCGGCGACGCTCGGTGAAATGCTCCAGCGCGTCGCAAACAGGATGATGCGCAGGTCTCCGCGGGCGTCCGGGAGATCCAGACCGAAGGCATTCCCGACCTGGCGAGCACCACCTCGCTGATCAGGAGCGGCCTCGGGGCCAAGTTGTAGGACGGCGAGGGCCTCTCCGCAGGCCTGGCCGGCCGGTCGCCCCTGCTCGCGTGGCCGGCCCCCACCATCATCTCCATCGCCGCCCCGTGCCGGCCGGTAGCCGCCATAATGGCCTTATGCCTGCCACGCCGCAGTACCCAGCTTCTGCGTCGTCCCATGCAGGCGCGGCCGCGAACTACGGCTCGGGTGGCACGGATCTGGACTCCGGTGGCACGGATCTGGAGCTGTACCAGGAGAAGTTCCGGCGTCGGCTGCCGGACTCGTTGGATGAGCTGCGCGGTCCGGCGGAGGGGATCGTGGAACCGCCCGCCACTGTTGTCTGGTCCGGGCTGCGTGCCTTCGACCTCGCCAACGAGCGTCAGCGGATGAGCCTGTACCGCACCGTCCTTGCCGAGGGCATGCGCAAGGACCTGTGCGCGCTGCTGAACCGCGACATCCTGCTGCGGTCGTGGCCCACCTTGCGGATCCTGGTCTCGACCACGGTCCGCGGTGTGTGGGAGGACCGGTTTCCGGAGCTGCGGGCTCTGGCCGACGTTCCTCCCGCCCGGCCCCCGGCCCGGCGACGGGGTACCCAGGGTTCGGCGGCCGCGTGAGGCTTCCGGACCTGCACGCCCGCCTGCTGGCGGACGTCCTGGCCATCGGCTCCCCGTACCCCCTGGTGATCACCGGCGGCTATGCCGTCCAGGCCCACGAACTCCTCGCACGTCCGAGCCAGGACCTGGATGTCGCCACCGAGAACCCCGCACCGATGGACGAGATCGCCCGCACCCTCACCGACGGGCTCACCGCACGCGGCTGGCACATCGAGGTGATCGAGGTCGCCCCGCTCTCCGCGCGCCTCAACGTCACCGACACCTGCTCCGGCGACGCTCAGGAGACGTGCGAGGTGGACATCCTCAAGGAGGTCTTCACCCGGCCGGCCGCCTCCAGCGCCTACGGGCCGGTGCTCGCCGAGGAAGACGTGATCGGCACCAAGGTCCGCGCGCTGGCCGAGCGTGGCCTGGCCCGCGACGCCCTGGACGTCTTCGCCGCCTCGCGCCGCTGGCCCACGGCCGATCTCGAGGAATTCGGCCGCCGCCACGCCCGCGACCGCTTCGACCTCGAGTCCCTCCAGACCCGGCTGACCGCCGTCGCCTGGCTCGACGACGCCGAACTCGAGGCGTACGGCGCGACCCCCGAACTGATCGACGAGCTGATGACCTGGGCCCAGGAATGGGCCGACGACCTCGGCCGCCGACTGTTCCGCGAACAGGACACGGATTAGGAGCCGGGCGGCTCCTGGGGCCGGCCGTCACCACCGTGCCGGCGGCAACCGCCGCTGACCTGCCTGCGGGTGCCTTCAGCCGGTCACCCGGTGGCCCCCTTCGGTATCGGTGCCGCGTTGCCGATGACCCGGCGGCTGCTTGAGGGGTGCATCTGCTTCTCTGCCGCCGTCGTCATGAAGTGGTGTGCCATGAGGGTTCCAGGCTGTCGAGGAGGGCGTGGAAGGCCTTGTCGGCGTGGTCCCAGTGGCCGTCCGTCAGCGGGGCGGTCAGGAGGCCGAGTGAGGCGTCGGTCAGGAGGGTGGCCTGGGTCCGGGCCCGGTCCTGGCCCATCCCGAGATCGCGGAAGACGGAGGTGAGCAGGGCCGTCCATTGGGTGACGATGTCGCGCATGACGGGCCCGTAGCGGTCCGGGTGGAGGACGCTGGCGCTCATGATCTCGAGGTACAGAGGGAGTGCGGCGCGCACGTCGGGGTCGCTGAACTGCTGCCACACCTCCTCCATGAAGCGGCGCAGGCCCGTGGGGCTCGTGGGCGGGCCGACGGTCTTCAGCAGTTCGCGGGTGCGCAGGAGGGGCCGGCGTTCGTAGATGTCGAGGGCCTCGGCGATCATCCGTTCCTTGGTGCCGAAGTAGTACAGGAGCATGCGGTCGCTGGTGCCCAGGGCCTTGGCCAGCGGGCGCAGGGAGAGGTCCGCGAGGCCGTTGCGCATCACGTACGCGCGGACCCGGTCGAGAAGGTCGCGTCGCTTGGCCGGATCGGGCGGGCGAGGCATGCAGGCTCCTGGATGCGTGAGGGCTGCGGTTTCCGGCTGTCCGGTACTGCGATTTTTGGACAGGTATTTACTGTAGCAACCGCTTCGTCTATATTTTAGGTGTAGCGACTGCTACAAGAAGACCGACGCCTCACCGGCTGGCCGTGTGCCGCCGGCCCAGAAGGGACTGATCCCCATGGCCACCCCGGCCATCGACCGCCCCAGCGGCTCTCATCGGCGCGATCGGTCCTCTCATGCCGTCACACCCTCGTGGGTTGCCAGGCAGTGGGCTCTGTGGTCCCGCATGCTCGCTCCGCTGCAGCCACTGGATGCGCCGCGCGGCCGCCCTACGGCCTGGGACGCCTCCTGGCCGCTGGAGCGGGAGCTGGCTTCGGCGCGTCAAGCCCGACGTCTGGTGACCGCCCAGCTGAGCGAGTGGGCGCAGGACGACGTGGCGGACACCGTCGAGTTGCTGGTCAGTGAACTGGTCACCAACGCTCTGCGGCACACGCGCGGCCCGCTCCGGCTCAACCTGCGGCTGCGCGACTCCCGCCTGCTGTGCGAGGTCGAGGACACCGAACCCTCAGGCCCTGTACGCAACGTCGTCGACCCGGACGCGGAAGGCGGCCGTGGCACCGAACTCCTCGACCTGCTCGCGGACTCCTGGGGCACCATTCGGACAGCCACCGGCAAGACCATCTGGTTCGAGGTGCAGGCTGAAGACCGTCCGTGAGCGCCGCGGGCATCGTGACGATGGTGGCCTGAGGCCAGCGCCCCCGGGGGGGGAACAACCCCCCGGCGGCGGGGCCCATGCGCGGGGGGCCGCGCGGTATTTGTCGCCCCCCCCCCCCAACGTGGGGCGGCCCCGC
>NZ_JBHYKH010000018.1:13451-36781 GCF_042741275.1 Streptomyces sp. NPDC058964 | reverse complement strand
CCCCGCTAACACTCTTTTGGTGTGGGGGTCGGGTGTGCGCCGGCGCGGGGCCGCGGGAGCTTGGGGGGGGGGGGGGCCGGGGGCCCGCCCGCGGGGTCTACCCCCCCCCCCGGGGCGCGCTGCTGCCATGGCGCGGGGCCGTCAGTGATGTGTCCGGCCCGCGCCTTCACAGGTGGACGGGCAGGTGGCGGGGGCCGCGGAGCATGGCGTTCTGGCGGTAGGGGGGTGGGTCCTGGACCAGGCCGGCGGTGCCGAGGTGGGGGAGCAGCGCGCCGAGCGCGGCCTGGGCTTCGAGGCGGGCCAGGGGCGCGCCGTAACAGTAGTGGATGCCGCTGCTGAAGCCGAGGTGCTGGTTGTCGGGCCGGGTGGGGTCGAACCGGTCGGGCTCGTGGAACCGCTTGGGGTCGCGGTTGCCGGAGGCGAGGACCAGGATGACGGAGGTGCCTCGGGGGATGGCGGTGCCGGCCACCTCGATGTCGGCGTGCGGGATGCGTTCGCGCATGTGGACCGGTGGTTCGTAACGCAGCAGTTCCTCCACCGCTCGCGGCAGCAGGTCGGGCTCGCGCCGCAGGTGATCCAGCTGTTCGGGCTGGCGCAACAGGGTGAGCACCCCGTTGGTGATCAGGTTGACCGTGGTCTCGTGTCCGGCGATCAGGAGCAGTACGGCGGTTATGGCGAGCTCCTCCTCGGTGAGCCGGAGGGCCGGGTCGGGCTCGTTGACGAAGGCGGAGAGCAGGTCGTCGCCCGGGTGGCCACGGCGCTGTTCTGCCAGGTTCAGCAGGTACCCGCCCATCTCCATGCGCGCCTGCTCGCCGGCCTTGTGGCTCTCGTCGGTGTCCTGGTCGGGCCTCACGTCGGCGGCTGCCACCAGGGCGTCGGACCAGGCCCTGAAGAGCGGCTCGTCCTCGTGCGGCACGCCGAGCAGGCGGCAGATGACGGCGACGGGAAGCGGGTAGGCGAAGTCGTCGACGATGTCGATCTGGCGGCCCGGCTCGAAGGATGCCGTCAGCTCCTTCGTGATCCGGTCTATCTCCGTGCGCATGCCCTCGATGCGGCGGGGGCTGTGCGGGGGGCCGAAGGGCCGCATGGCCAGGGTGCGCTGTCGGTGGTGTTCGGGGTCGTCGAGCCGCAGGAACGGCTGTGGGGGCACTTCGCCACGGCTATGGGGGGCGGCGCTCATCCGTGGGTCGTGGAGCAGCGCGGCGATCTGGTGGTAGGTGCCGATCAGGCAGTTGCCGCCCGTCTGCCGTACGACGGGACCTGCCTGGCGGAGTTCTTCGTACAGCGGGTAGGGGTCGGGGCGGCTGGCGTAGTCGGTGATCCGTGCCAGCAGGGTCTCGGAGTCCATCACGGCTCCTCGGGGGTGGGGCAGAACGTGGGCCGGTCGGTGGGCTCACACCACCGCCAGCCGGCGGTCGGGGAGGTGGCCGGTGAGAGCGACGGTCGGGCCGTGCGACAGCACGGAAGGGTCCGGAACCTCGGAGGGGATGGTGACGTCGGCCGCGATGGCCCGGTCCTGCGCGCCGGGCGGCGGCGGGAACGGAGCAGCGGTCTCGATCAGATGCCGGTAGTAGACGAGGGCCTTGGCCATGTCGACGGTGACCGCGGCCGTGACCCGGCCCTGGTAGCCGTAGACCATCGCCAGCCGGCGGGCCTCGAGGGACCCTTGGGCGATGACGACGTGGTCGGAGAAGGTGGGGACGCCCACCGACTTGATGTTGAGTCCGAACTGGGTCGACCAGAATGTCGGGATGGACAGGTGCGGGCGCTGCAGGGGCCCCGGGTTGACCATGTTGTGGGCCGCCACCTCTGCCTGCTCCACGGCGTTCCCCCAGTGTTCCAGCGAAAGCATCTGGTAGCCGAAGAGCGGGTGGGGGAAGCGGGAGACGTCGCCGGCCACGAAGACGTCGTCGGTGACGATTCCGTACATGTTGAAGGCGCGGCACCCGGCGTCGCAGGCGATTCCGCGCGGGCCCGCCGCCAGTCCGGAGTCGGCCAGCCATTCGACGTTGCGGATGGCTCCCAGGGCCACGACGCACACGTCCGCGTCGACTCGGCTGCCGTCGGACAACTCCGCTCCGGTGAAGCTGCCGTTGCCGTGCAGGGCGGTGACCGTCACCCCGGTGCGCAAGTCCACGCCGTGGTTGCGCTGCATGACAGCCGCGAGCTTCGACAGGGTGCCGCCCAGGGCACCCACGAGGGGAGCGGGGCCCCGTTCGGCGACCGTGACCTCGAGCCCCAGTTCCCGGCAGGCGGATGCGATCTCCGAGCCGGTGAAACCGGCACCGATCACCAGCACCCGCTCCGGTCCGGAGGCCAGCCGCTCCGCCAGCCCCGCGCCGTCCTCACGCGTACGCAGGGTGAACACCCCCTCCAGGGCAGCCGCGTCCGGGTCGGGCCAGGGACGTGCCCGGGTCCCGGTGGTGATCAACAGCCGGTCGTACGGCAGTGCCTCCCCGTCCTCCAGCAGCACCCGTTTCGCCAGCAGGTCCACACCGGTGGCGCGCACCCCCAGGCGCCACTCGGCGTCCGGATCCATGCGCATCGGCAGCTCGGTCGTGTCGGCGGTCGCCTGCCCCAGCAGCACCTGCTTCGACAGTGGTGGCCGGTCGTAGGGCGCGTGGGGTTCATCGCCGACTACAGTCAGTGAGCCGGTGAAACCTTCCTCGCGCAGGGCCTCAGCGGCCCTGAGCCCGGCCAGCGACGCACCGACGACGACGATACGGCCGTCCTTCAGGTCACCGGGCACCACTGCTCACCTCTTCCCCGAGGAGGATCGCCTGCACCGGGCATGCCGCGGCAGCCTGGCGCACGCGCTCGACCTGGTCGTCAGGGACGGCCGTGGCGTACAGCAGTCCCTCCTCGCCGTGCAGCTCGAACACGTTGGGGGCGAGGAACACGCACTGTGCGTAGCCCTGGCAGCGTGTGAGGTCGACAACGGTCCGCATTTCCACCACTTCCTCCGTTGTCTCACCCCCCTCATTCCCAGCATGAGCCGAGAGCCGGAGGCTCGCACGGCGACTGCTCGACGCAGGCCGCGGGACGGTTCGGCCCACGACGCGGTCGAGGCCGGACGTGGTGCTGATGTGGACAACGTGGGTGAACGCCCGCGGACGGTGGCCCAGTTGCCGCCCACCTGGCTGATCCTCTTGGCATGGAGACCCAGATGGTCGGCGTGAATCAGCATCTTTCCGAGGGCCGGGCGGGCTTCGTCCCGGCGTCCGGCGCGGGTTGACCGGCTGCTTCTTGCCCGTGGGCGAGGGAATCGGGCCCGTCGACAGGCTGAGCCTGTGGTTCAACGGCCCCGCGGGAGCCGGGCGCCTGGACGACCTGCCCGACCGGCGGCGATGTCGATGGAGCGGCAGCCGCCGGTTGATGGATTCACGGCTGTCGAACTAGCCGATCCGCGCGAGCAGTTCGGCAATGTCTGGTACGTATTGTCCACCCTGCTGGGGCGCGACGACCCGTCGATCACCAAGGACGTAGACCTGGAGCCGATCACCGCGCTGCGGTCCGACCGACTCATGGCGCTTCTGAAGGAGGACAAGCAGCCGGCCGTCGACACTCCGATCCGCACGGTCGCCCGCGCCGGGGCCGGACCCTGCTGCGGGTCGACGTCGCGGCCGGCGCCGGGGCGGAGACGCGATGAGCGCGCGCGGACGCGGCGGCCGCAAGGCGGTCCAGCCGCATGCGGGATGGCAGCCCTCACAGCGGCTGCCGGCGGGGAACGGCGGCACCATGGTGCGGTTCCCGGCCCAGGCCGGGATTGTCGAGAGAGTCCTCCACTTCGGCAGCATCCGGGACGGGAACGGGGCCTGGCCGGGATCCCGTTCGGTCCCAGAGGTGGCTGGGGCGTGCCTCCGCCAGACGTGCGTCGGTCTGTCGGGGACAAGGCAGACCGGGTAATCGTGCCGATGCGTCCAGGCCGGAACCATGATGCCGGTGAAACGCCGTCACGTTCGCACGTAGGTTTTACCGTCCCGTGGTTGCCGCTCCCACGGGTGCGCCGGATTCTGGGTCACCATGCCGTCGGCAGCTGGTTCTGCTGGTCACGGAGGGTGCTTGGGTCCCTCCGCGCTGAGCGGGGAATGTGATGCACCTCGAGTTCCGGCACCTCCGTGTCCTGCTCACCGTCGCCGAGGCCGGCAGCATCCGCAAGGCCGCGGCGCGGCTCCAGCTCTCCCAGCCGGCCACGAGCGCCCAGCTGAAGCGGATCGAACACGAGCTGGGCGGCCCGCTCTTCATCCGCAGCGCCGACGGGGTGAAGCCGAACGAGAACGGCCAGTACGTCCTGCGCTGTGCCCGTGACCTCGTCGACGGCTTCGACCGGCTGCGCGAGCACGCGCGCTCGGCGGCCGAGGCGGACAGACAGGCCACCGCCCCGCTGAGGGTGGGCGGGACCGCCGGCCCCCTGGTGTCCCTGCTGGTCTCCGCCCTCTTCGAACTCGTCCCGGAGAGACGGCTCACGATAGATGCCCGCCGCTCCGTGCACACCCTGGTCAAATCGCTGAGCCTGTCGAAATGCGACATCGCGGTGTTCGGCGAGTTCCCGGGTTTCCCCCTTCCGGTCGGCGAGTCGGTGGCGACGCGCACGCTGCTCCGCGAGCCGGTCTTCGTCCTGCTCGCCGAGGACCACCCGCTGGCGCGCCGGGAGAGGGTCGGTCTCCATGAATTGGCGGGCGAGGACTGGGTCATGCCGGAAGCCGACGAGAGCGGTGTGCACGCGTACCTTCATCTCACCTGTCAGTCGGCGGGATTCACTCCGCGCATCGCCCATGTGACGCCGGACCTGTCCGTGGCGCAGGTCCTGGTCGCCGGCCGACGTGCCGTCTGCGGCGTGTGGCCGACCGCCGATGTTTCTGCCCGGGGCACCGTGCAGCGGCCGCTCGTGGACGTCCCGTTCCACCGGCGGCTGCTGCTGGCCTGGAACACGGAGTCGGTTCCGCCCGAGCTCGTCGACGCGGCATGCGCGCGTCTGCTGGCCGCCTATCTGTCGCTGGTGCAGCAGAGGCCGCAGTTTCTGGCCTGGTGGGAGGACGGGGGCGGGGAGTTCGCTCTCGGCGAGGACAAGTGACCGGGCCTGGTCACACGTCTCCATGCGCTATAGCTCCGCAGTTATACCCCAGATGAAGTCACGTCAGGGACATGTCACCTGCTGAACACTTCGCGTCAACGTCCAAGGACGTCGTCACCCCACGACGAGCGAAGGAATCACCCCGTCATGCCCCGTCCTCTTCTTGCCCTTTCCGCGATGGTCGCGGCCGGCGTCATCACCACAGGTGCGATGGCCGTGCCCGCGTACTCGCAGACCGATGCAGTGCAGCGCGGATCCTCCCTCCGCGACACGGCGATATCCCAGGCGAAGGCGAACGTGACCCGGCACGCCGGCACGTTCGGGTTCGGCGCGGGCCAGACGCTCCGGGTGAAGGACGTCGTGATCGACGCCGACGGCACCCAGCACGTCCGCTTCGCGCGGACCTACCGCGGCCTTCCCGTCGTCGGCGGCGACTTCGTCGTCCACCAGAAGGCCGACGGCTCGTTCAGGGGATCCAGCCGCGCCAAGGCACACAAGGTGGCGCTGAAGTCCGTTGCTCCCGCCATCGACGCCAAGGTGACCGCGGCCGGCGCGCTGAAGCGCTCGCACGGGTTGGTGCGCAAGGCCAAGTCCACCCCCGAGCTGATCGTGTGGGCGGCTGACGGCACCCCGCGCCTGGCCTGGCGCACCACCGTGGAGGGCCTTGGCGACAAGGGCCAGCCGCACGGCGAGGTCTTCGTCACCGACGCCACCACCGGCGCGGCGATCGAGAACTACGACGCCGAGCGCGAGGCCACCGGCACGGGCCACTCCGAGTACACCGGTGACGTCGGCATCGACACCACCCAGCAGGCCGACGGCACCTTCGCCCTGATCGACCCGGTGCGCGGCCACATCACCAAGGACGCGCACAACATCTCGTCCTCGTCCCTGAAAAGCTCCTCCGGCACCCTGTTCACCGACGCCGACAACATCTGGGGCGACGGCAAGAAGTTCTCCACCGACCGCGCAACCGCCGCCGTCGACGCGCACGCCAACACCGCGAAGACGTTCGACTACTACAAGACGACCTTCGGCCGCAACGGCATCAAGAACGACGGCCGCGGCGCCACCGTCTTCGTCCACGTCGGCACCAACTGGGACAACGCACAGTGGTCGGACTCCTGCTTCTGCATGATGACCGGCGACGGCAACGGCACCACCGACCCCGAGCAGGTCGACCTCGACACCATGGGCCACGAGATGACCCATGGCGTCACCTCGGCCACCGCCAACCTGCGCTACAGCGGTGAGTCCGGCGGCCTGAACGAGGCCACCAGCGACATCCTCGGCACCATGGTCGAGTGGTACGCCAACAACCCGGTCGACACTCCCGACTACCTTTTCAGCGACCAGTCCACCCCGCCGTGGCTGCGCCGCTTCGACAAGCCGTCCCTCGACGGGCGCTCCGCCGACTGCTGGTCGAAGTCGGTCGGCCGCCTCGACGTGCACTACTCCTCGGGCGTCGGCAACCACTGGTTCTATCTCGCGAGCGAGGGCAGCGGCGCCAAGACCATCAACGGCGTCTCCTACAACAGCCCCACCTGCAACGGCTCCACCGTCACCGGCATCGGCAACCAGAAGGCCTCCGCCATCTGGTACCGGGCGCTGACCGTCTACATGACCTCCACCACGGACTACAAGGCCGCCCGCACCGCGACGCTGAACGCGGCGAAGGACCTCTACGGCGCCACCAGCCCCGAGTACGCCACCGTGTCAGCGGCCTGGAGCGCGGTCAACGTCCTCTGACGCACCGACGCACCGACGCACCGACGCACCGCCTGATCCGTCGGGGCCGGCCCGGACGACAGCGCCCCTCACGGCTGTCGCCCGGGCCCGGCGTTTCCGGCGACGCCGTCCCTGTCGAGGCCAGTGAGCCGCGGGCGGCGTTTCGCCGGTTCCGTCCTGCCGGGCGGGCGCGCGGACCGGCCTGGCCCACCTGGCGGTCACTCGTCCAGCCTGTCCGATGCACCACCCCGTGACACCCTCTCGTAGGTTCGTGGTGCCTGGCTCTGACAGGGCTGCCAGGTTCACGGCCCCGCGCCTTCGTTCGCACGTGCGCGCGGGGCCGCTCATCCGCGCGGGTGGCGGCCGCGCCGGTGCCGAACACGGGCCGGCGCCTCCCGCGTGCGCCCCCGCCCTGGGCCGCGGCCCGGCGTGCGACGCCCTCCCCCGGCTTCCTCGGGCTGCGAGATGAGCCCCACTGTCACCGTCCGCGTCGGGTGATGTTTCAGGCCGACCGTGCGCTGTGTGAGTGTCGAGTCAGCGCGGAGCAGGCCCTGGTTGCCGTCCGCCGGACATCGGCGTTTTCCCGGACCGCTTTCCGTGCCGCTCCTGACTCCCCCCGGGAGCGGCACGGAGAGGGCCCGGGGCGGCCGGGCCCCACCCACTGCATGGGGTCCGGCCGCCCCGCATGACGCATCGGACGGCGGCGGGCGGTCAGGTGCGGATCACGGACCTCACTGGTGTTGCCGGTCGGCTTGTCCTTTTCAGCCGATTCGTCCCATGCTGCGAGGCCGAGGTGTAACACTTCCGGCCGAGTTCGCTCTTTCCAAGCGGACGGCTGTGTGGGTCGACCAGGACTGGGGGCACGACCCGTGCAGTGGACGGACGAGAGCGGCGGAGCGTACGGCGATCCGTACGGTGGCATCGGGGACACGTACGGCCCCGGCTACGAGTACGGCGGCGGTACCGCCACGGACCCGGCCACGGCGATGTCCTGGGACCAGTCACAACTCGCGCAGTCGGCGTACCCGACGGGTCCCGCCTTTGCGGCGGGGCCAGGCCCCTATGCCACCGGGACGCATCACCACGCCGCCGCGCCGACCCCCCTCACACAGGCGCCGAACGGTCCGCACGGCGACGTGCTCACCGTGCTGCCTCCGGAATTCGGCACGCCCGGCCCTTCCGTGCCAGGACCGGAGGCGCCGGAGCGCGAGTCCGTACGGCCCGTCTTCGTCGATTCCTCAGGTCGACGCCAGCGCCGCGTGCTGCGCGCCGCCCGCCTGCTGGTGATCCCCGCCGGGGGTTACGTCGCCCTGCTGATCAGCGCTGTGCTCGGCGGCCCCAGTCTCAGCGCGCCGTTCGTCCCGCAGCCGGACTCCGCGCACCCGAGCACGCACCGCACGGCCGCACCCGACGGTTCCCCTGGCACCGGCCACGCCGCGGCGAGCGCCAGCCCCGCCCCGGCACGGAAGAACTCCCACCCCACACCGACGCAGAAGACTCCCGGCTCCACCGGCCAATCGGCGGCCGCCACCGCCTCTGCGGCCGCACCCGTCCCTACCGCGGCGCCCACCGCAATCGTGTCCCCAACCCCGATCCCCACCCCCGACCGCACCTCCAAGGGCCGCGCGATCGGTTCGTCCCACAACCCCGTGAAGTGAGCCAGGGCCCCCTGAAGTGACCAACCACAGACGCCACAACGCTCCCCGTCGCCGCACCCGCCAGACCACGCCCCGCACCCATTGGCTGCTGCTGAGCGTGCTCGCGGTGACACTGTCGACGGCCCTGCTGCTGCAGGGATACACCCACCACATGTTCGGTCTCACATCGGACAGCGTCACCGGCGTCCGGGGGCGGCACGACACGGTCCCCACCCAGGTGATCCACGGCGGTCCCGTGATCGCGAACGCCGCCACCTCGCCGCACACCGCCGAGGTGAAGACCCGCACCATCGCGCTGACCTTCGACGACGGTCCGGACCCCGTCTGGACACCGCGGATCCTGGACGTGTTGCGCCGCAACCACGTGCACGCGACCTTCTTCGTCGTCGGCACCCAGGCCGTCGCCCACCCCGAACTGGTCCGCCGGATCGTCGCAGACGGCCACCAGATCGGCATACACTCCTTCACCCATCCCGACCTGACCCACCTCGCCCCATGGCACCGATCCCTGGAACTGCGCGAGACGCAATTGGCGGTGGCCGGCGCCGCCGGGGTCACCACCGCACTGCTGCGACCGCCGTACTCCTCCAGGAACGACGCACTGGACGACGCCGACTGGTCCGTCCTCAAGCAGGCCGGTGCGGCAGGCTACGTCACGGTGCTCGCCACTCAGGACGCCGAGGACTGGCAGCGCCCCGGTGTGGAGCGCATCCTCGCCCACACGAGACCGCACGGCCACGCAGGGCAGATCGTGCTGATGCACGACGCCGGCGGGGACCGGTCACAGACCGTCGCCGCACTCAGCGCCCTGGTCCCGCGGCTCAAGGCAAAGGGCTTCAAGTTCACGACGGTCTCCGACGCGGTCGGCATGGCCCCACCCGTCCGGCCCGCCGGGCTCGGCGACCACCTCCAGGGGCTGGCCCTCATCAATGTGCTGCAGGGTGGCGACTGGGCCGTGTGGTCACTGGGACTGCTGATGTACGCGGCCGGAGTGATCAGCGCGCTGCGCGCAGTGGTCGTGCTGATCGCCGCCCGGCGGCACCGGCGCCTGCGAACCGGACGGCGCCGGGCCTGGGGGCCGCCGGTGACCGAACCGGTCACCGTCATCGTCCCCGCGTACAACGAGAGCGCCGGGATCGAGGCAGCCGTGCGTTCACTGCTCGCCTCCGACCATCCGGTCGAGATCATCGTGGTGGACGACGGTTCGACCGACGGCACTGCCGACCTGGTCGAGTCGCTCCACCTGCCGGTGCGCGTGATCCGTCAGCAGAACGCGGGGAAGCCCGCCGCACTCAACACCGGACTCGCAGCTGCCACCTGGGACCTGGTGGTCATGGTCGACGGCGACACGGTCTTCGAGCCCGACACCGTCCGCACCATCGTGCAACCCTTCGCCGACCCCCGCGTCGGCGCCGTCTCGGGCAACGCCAAGGTCGTCAACCGCGGCGGTCTGCTGGGCCGCTGGCAGCACATCGAGTACGTGGTCGGATTCAATCTCGACCGGCGCCTTTTCGACCTCGCCGAATGCATGCCGACCGTCCCCGGGGCGGTCGGCGCCTTCCGCCGCCGGGCGCTGCTGGACCTCGGCGGCGTCAGCGACGTCACCCTCGCCGAGGACACCGATCTCACCATGGCACTGTGCCGCGACGGCTGGCGCGTGGTGTACGAGGAGAGCGCGAAAGCCTGGACCGAGGCGCCCGCGTCGCTCGACGCCCTGTGGCGGCAGCGATACCGCTGGTGCTACGGCACCCTGCAGGCGATGTGGAAGCACCGCGGCGCGCTGGTACAGCGCGGCCCGGCCGGGAAGCTCGGCCGCCGAGGTCTCGTCTATCTGCTGCTCTTCCAGGTGCTGCTGCCACTGCTCGCACCCGTCGTGGACGTCTTCGCCCTGTACGGGCTGGTCTTCCTCGACCCCGTCCGGATCATCGGGCTGTGGCTCGCCTTCCTGCTGCTGCAACTCATGATGGGCCTGTACGCGTTCCACCTCGACGGAGAACGCCCGGGCCCGCTGTGGAGCCTGCCGTTGCAGCAGTTCGTCTACCGGCAGCTGATGTACCTGGTGGTGATCCAGTCCGTCTTCACCGCCCTCTCGGGCTCACGCCTGCGCTGGCAGCGCATGGAGCGCTACGGCAGCCTGCAGGTTCCGGGCGGCGCCGAGGCGCCCCGCACGGACCGTACCGGGAATCGGACGGCATCAGCCGGATCTGCCGGCGCCTGTCGGCCCACCGGACCTCGAACGCGCGTGGCGGTCGTTGAGCAGGTCACGGGACGAGGTCCCACACCCGCCTCGGACCACTCGTCCATGCCCTGAACCGGTCCCTCTGGCGCAGACAACACCAGGCCGTCGCCTGTCGCTGCCATTACCGAAGAAGAACCGGCTCAGGGCGTCGGTTCCGGGTACCGCGGCTTCGGTGCGTCAGCGCTGGCGGGCCGCCAGGGCCTTGGCCGCCTTCATCCGGGCCGGGATGGTGGCCTCGACCGTGCCGGGGCCCTCGCCCGGCTCGAGTTCCCAGCCCCGCAGCTTCGCCGCCACCCGGCGCAGCGTCGCGTCACCCGGCTTCACGTCGATCTGGAAGTGCGACTCCTTGGCCGGCTTCAGGTCGCCGCCCCACCTCACCACACCCTCCAGGTCGGCGAGGATGTCGCGGATCACCAGGAGCTCGTTCGGGAAGAACCCGCCCCGCGCCCGCGTCGGGTAGAGCAGCGGACGGATCGCGATCGCCGTGCCGGAGAGGTAGTTGCTCTCGTACGGCGCCGCGACCGTGTGCGCGGTGGTGTGGCCGGTGACCTCGCCCGCCGTGAGCGTGTCGATCTCGTAGTGGAAGCGGCGGACCACGTGCGTCAGCACGGTGGCCACATCGCCCTCGACCGCGTCGAAGTGGACGCCGCCCGTGCCCTCGACCCGGTGGGCCGGGGCCGAGTCGAGTACCCGCCACCCGTTGGCGCTGGTCTTCTTGCGCCACCGGGTGCCGGCCGCGGAGGCGGTCGCGGCGGTCGCCGTGGTGGTCATCCCGCCCACCGCGAGCGCCGCGCCACCGGCAACGCCGAGGCCGGTCAGTAGAAAGCGGCGACGGTCCAGCCCTATCGCCGGCGTTCTGCCGTCATGCATGAATCAGTTCCCCATCCCTGGTCGCGGCCGGAGCACGGCCGCGTGCAGTTCCCGTGATGTGTGGCCCGCGGTCCGGTGACCGCGCTTTCGGTGACGCGCCTACGCGCCCTTGGCGTTGGCTTCCTGCGCGGCCCGGTCGCGCAGACCGTCCGCGAAGCCGCGGCAGAAGTCGTTGAGGACGTCGTCGGAGAGCTGTACCGGCAACGTGGCGTTCTGCCCCGCGATGTCCCGGATGAGCTTCGTGCGGCCGGCCGCGATGACGGGATCGGACTGCAGGAGCAGGATGGAGCGTGCCATGGTGACGACGTAGTCCACGTTGCCGCCGAAGCGCTGCTCGAAGTAGTCCCGGAAGCGGGTCAGGGCACCGGCGTCGCGCTCGCCCTGTCCGTAGTGCTCGCGTACGACGTCGAGGAGATGACCGCCCTGCTGCACACGCCGGGCGATCAGATAGCCGTCCGCGTCCTCGATGAGGTCGTTGAATCCGAACGTCGAGGTCACGCCCAGCTTCGCGAACTTCGCGTCGCAGTAGGAGTGTCCGGACGGATAGGCCTTGATGTCGCGCTGCCATTCCGCGTACAGCGTGATGAGGTCACCGCCCCAGCCCGCGATGTCGCCGACGCCGACCTTGCGGATGTCGCTGTCGCTCTGCGGCCTGACGTAGTGTCCGTTGGCGGCGGCCAGCAGGTGCTCGGCACCGATCGGGTACCCCGAGACCAGGTCCTTGAATTCCTGGAGGACGGAGGCGCCCTTGCCGTCCGCGAACTCGATGAAGTCGGGGTTCGGCGCGCCGATCAGGGCCTTCCACTGGAAGCCGCCGTAAGCGATGTGGCGGCCGTACTCCATGGTGAGCTGGACCGGGTCGTCCGTCCTGGTGGATGTGAACTGCATCGCCAGCGGGAAGACCGTCTCCAGGTTCTTGATGAACGCGTCGGCAGGGTCGACGACCTGGTGGACGGAGTTCTGGCCGGCGTCGCTGCCCTTGCGGTGGGCGTCGTTGTCCAGGTCGAACGAGTCGGACCCGGCCGTGAACCTGAACTCCTTGATCTGGTTGAACGCCCAGTTCGGCGGCAGCGGGAAGCCGAGGTTGCCGGAGAAACCCCACGACATGCCGGAGACGAACGAGTACCGGGCATCCGTGTTCTTGCTGACCTGGGTGCAGACGTTGCGTGAGCCGTAGACGCCGTGGACGTAGCGCATGCCCTTGTTGGCGAGTCCGGCCTGGACGCCCTGGAAGTACGGGACGATGTTGGACCCGATCTCGTCCGCCGTCGCGTCGTAGTCGACCGCGAAGTAGATGACCGTACCCCGGTTGAAGCCGTAGCCCTCCGCGCACGAGTGGGCGTTCAGCGCGTGGTTGAAGCCCTGCTCGAAGGTGAAGTCCTGGAGCCGCCGGGCGTTGTCCTGGTAGATCGGGAAGACGCTCAGGCCGGCGGCGAATATGTCCTCCAGCTCGCCGTCCTTGATGTTCTTGTCCAGGGTGCTGCCCGGTGGATCGAACAGGTAGCGGCCGACATGCCGGTAACCGGCCTTGTAGAGGGCGTCTCCGCGTGCGCGGGTGATCCTGAAGCGCGTGTCGCACGCCGCGGTGGGGCGGTCGGGGTCACCGGTGGAGACCAGCAGCTGGGCCCAGGTGGCATAGTCGCCGACCCCGCTGGCGTTGAGCTCCGAGAACGACTGGAACGCGTTGACCCACTCGGCGAGCTTGGCGTCGAAGGTGTTGCGGAACGTGGTCTGGATGTTGCTCGAGGGGGTGACCACGGGGGAGTTGAACACACATGCCGCGGAGAAGAGCTGGACGAAGATCCCCGAGTCGCCCTGCCGCACCGTGTGGTTCTTCAGACCTGCCTGGGTGCCGGGGCCGAACGCGCCGGTGGCCTGGTCGTCGGATATGCCGAGTTCGTACTGGATCGCCTTCATCAGTGACTTCTGCACGTCGCGCGAGTACACGCCGTCGGCCGGTCCGATGAAGAACGACGAGTGGTTGATGTAACGGCTGTTGAGCCAGCGCTGTACCTCGCGGACCGTGTCGGTCCCGCCGGTGATCGAGACATAGGCGTCCATGCTCAGCAGCGCCTTGAAGATCTTCGGCTGAACGAGGCCGTTCGAGGCGTCGACTCCGGCGTCGTTCTTGAGCGCCCGGACGGACTTGTCGGTGGCGGCGCCGTACGAGCCGGTGCCGTCACCGCCCCAGTAGCCCTTGCAGAACAGGGCGTGCTCGACGATCTTCTTGATGTTGACGTTCGACTCGCCCGGGCCGATGTCGCCACGTGCCGCCAGCGTGGACAGCGTCCCCGGGCCGAAGCTCGCGACGAGCGGGGCGATGCCCAACTCCGCTTGGAGAGCCATGGTCAGTGAGAACATCGTCGACCAGCCGGTGCGCCCGTCCTCAGGGCACTTGGCATAGCCGGGGATGTTCGCGTAAGTGGCGTTGACCCATTTCTGGGCAGCGAGGACCTTGTCGTCCGCCATGTGTCTCTTTCTGGTGTGCGGGGTCGGGGACTTCGAGGGTGTGTGAATCCGACGGCGAAGCGGGGCATTCCGGCGTGGTCGCCGGTCGGCCGTCGCCCGTTCGGACGGCTCTGCTACCAGATGGGCCAAAGACGGAAGCGCGAGTTGGGGCCGGTGTCACTGCAGGGGTAGAGCCGCATGACGGCGCCCGGTGCCTGACCGCCGTACATGTTCACGCAATTCGTTGAGGCGGCCATCGGCTGGAACTGCCAGTAATTGCCGAAGTCGACACCGACAGTGTTGAAGTTGTCGTCCACGCTGTCACAGTTGTAGAGCTTGATGTAGCCGCCCTGGGCGCCGCTGCCGCTCCAATTGTTCAGGCAGTACTGCGGCCACGCGGCGCTCTGGATCTTGAAGTAGTGGGAGCCCGAGTCGAGGACGTTCCACTTCTGGGCGCTGGTGCCGTTGCACGACCATTGCTGGACGACCTGGCCGTTGTAGGGGTTGCTGTTCGGGATGTCCAGGCAGAGAGCGTCCGCGATATTGATCGAGATGTTGTAGCGGGGGGCGGCCTGGGCCGGAGCGGCGGTCAGGACCGTGCCGAGGGTGGCCGCGGCGACCGTGGCCAGGGCGGCAGTGCGTATACGCATGAAGGATCCCGTGGATGTGTCGATGGTGGCTGCTTCCCGGCGGAATCGTCTCCGGCCGGGGAATTTCGAGACAGGACGTGCCGCCTTGCGACGCGGGTTGTCATCCACACCGCGTCGGACGGCGTCAACGAGCAACCTAGCCGTCCCGTGATCCGTCCCTGCCGTCCCTGTCGTCCCGCGGCCATGTCGGGACGTCCCGGGACGGAGGACACCGGCCTGGCAGCGCATTCGCGGAGGCAGGGGACAGGGGGCAGAGACAGGTGCAGGGGGATTCGGAGTCGGGATCGAAGGTGACGGGGTGTCCGCTCGGGAGGCCTGCGTGCTGGGCTCACTGACTCAGATGCCGGACCCATGTGCCATCGACCTGTCCTATGGACAGGACGCCCGAAAGCAATCGACCGGCGTCGAAGTCGGTCGAAACGGCTGGTCGGAAACCCCGCCCGCAAAAGCCGATCCTGATCATCACAACCAGGAACCAGGCTGCTTTTTGCGGCTGACAGCCTCAGGCGCGGCAAGGAGGCATACGACTACCAGCGGCGTTCGTCCGGCAGGAGCGGAAGCAATCTGCTGGGCCTGCTGATGGACACATGCGCGTACTGCTGCTGTTCACGAACGGGCGGTAATCCTGGCCGCGTTGGCTCTCGGCAGCGCCTCGTCCTGTGACGCGTCAACAGGCACTGGGACACCTCCGTCGCAGACCAAGCCGCATGAACCTTCGACAGCCCGGCCGACGTCGAACAGCAGCCCCAGCAGGAAACAACCGCTCGGCCCCACCGGTGAAAGGGAATCCGGCGGCGGAGAGCGGGTGTCGATGGGTTCTGGCACGGTCGGTCCCCGATCGGGACGCCGGGAGGTGTCGGCCAGAACCGAGAGCACCGTGTCGGCGTGTTGGTGATCAGCGGCACAGTCCGGGCCGTGGATCCGGGAGCGGAGTCGGTGCGGTGACGGCAGCAGCGAAGGATTTGCAGGATGTCGGGTCGGAGACCGATGGTCCGAGCCTATGGCGTCAGCGGGATTTCATGCTGCTGTGGAGTGGCCAGACGGTCAGTGAGATGGGATCGGCGGTCACCGAGGTCGCTTTGCCGCTGCTCGCGGTCGTCGCGCTCAAGGCGAGCACGTTCCAGGTCGGACTGCTGACCGCGGCCACCACGCTGGCGTTCGCGGTGATCGCGTTGCCGGCGGGTGCGATGGTGGACGGCGCTGCCAAGCGTTCCATCATGATCGTCTGCAACGTCCTCCGTCTGGTGATCATCGGCTCGGTTCCGGTGGCGGCCGCGTACGGTGTTCTGACGATGGCGCAGCTGTACGTGGTCGCGGTGGCGGCTGGTGTGTGCTCGGTGTTCTTCGACGTCTCGTACCAGAGTTATGTGCCGTCGCTGATCCGCGCCGATGACCTGATGAGCGCCAACGGCAAGCTGGGGACCACCCAGGCGTTCGCGCAGCTCGGGGGACCGAGTCTGGGCGGCGGGCTGGTCGGGTTGTTCGGCGCCGCGGGGGCGGTGACGGCCGACGCGGTCTCCTACGCGGTCTCGGTCCTGTCGATCCTCGGGATCAGGACCCGGGAGGAGCCGCCGCCGGCGCGGCCGGCGGACGAGACTCTGCGGCACCGGATCGCCGAGGGTCTGAAGTTCGTTTTCGGGCACAGTATTCTGCGCAGGGTCGTGGCGTGCACGGCCACCGCGAACCTGTTCTCCGGTATGACTTCGGCGCTGGCGATGGTCTTCCTCATCCGGGTGCTGCACGTGCGTCCCGCGCTGACCGGGCTGATCATGGCGGGCTCGGCCATCGGCGGGATCGCCGGGGGAGTGTTCGCCGGCCGGCTCGCCAAGAAGATGGGTTCGGCGCGGATCATCTGGGTGTCGATGCTGGTGTTCAGCGCGCCGCAGGTCGTCGCGGCGGCTGCCTGGCGAGGCTGGGGGGTGCTGCTGTTCCCGCTCGGCTGGGGCATCACGGGCTTCTCCGCGATGGTGTACAACATCGCGCAGCTCAGTTACCGGCAGTCGGTGACACCGCCGGAGCTGATGGGCCGGATGAACGCGGCCGTGCGCTGGGTCGTGTGGGGCACGCTGCCGGTCGGCAGCGTCCTCGGCGGGGTACTTGGCACGCTGATCGGGGTGCGGCCCGCGCTCTGGCTGGCCTTCATCGGTGCGTGGGCGGCCGGCTGGTTCGTGTTCTTCTCCCCGCTCCGCCACATGCGCGATGTCCCCCAAACCGCGCCCGCGTCCGCCCCCGTAGTCACGAGTTGACGGCCCACCGATCCCCCGCTTTGGTTGGATCGAGCATGCCGCGGCATCGGGTCCCGTCGACCACGTGCCACGCGGCCGTCCAGCAGAGCGGAGTCGATGATGAGTGAGCTTTCCGCGCTGGACACCATCCTGCGGAACGCTTCTCACGTCCGGTTGGCAGAAGTGCCACGCTCGGCGGCCACTCTTCCCGGCCGCGGCCCCCACCCGGTGTCAGTGCCCCGGCCTACGTTTCCGGCGTTGGCGGTTCGCGCACGCCGAGCGCTCGTGACGAGGGGAAAACCCTGAGCTTCCACATGCATCTGCGCGCTGTCCAGAACTCTGAAGGCCGGCATGCCGGCCCGAAGCTGTGCCGTACCGGCCGTCCGTGCCGGCCCTGGCCCGACATCGATGACGGCGTGACCACGCTCGGCGAATGAGTGAGTCGGCTATCGGCCCTTGCGAATCCACTCGCGCTTCACGATCAGGACCGCGACAGGCGCCACTGCCATGGCGAGCATCCACAACCCGACGCTCGCGGGTGAGTAGATGTAGTACATCCACCGAGTCGGGAACAGGCACGGCAAGAAGAGCAGCACCACCAGTACCAGCCATGTCGCGATCACGGCACATACCGCACGCCCAGCAGTCAGCAGACACCCCATGTCTCCCCCGTCACCCAGCCCATGGTCGGGCAGCAACATCGTGCCAGCATTTTTGAACATGTTCAATATCGGCCCTCCCGGTGGCGCCGCCTGGGCGGAGTCCGAGGTCTGGTTGCGGTCCTGGTCGTCCTGGCGCCGGCTGCGGTCGTCGTGTCCTCCGTACGACGGGGGTCCTCGCCGGACGGCGAAGACTGATTCCTCGCAGAGTGGTCCCGTCCGTTGGGCTGCGCACGCCGACTGCGCGCCGGCACTCGCGCACGACGGCCCGGGCCCGTCCATCGCGGAACACACCCACTCCACGTCGGAGATGAGCCGAGAGGCCTCTGCGGCGTCCCTCCGCGCCACCGCCGGCGGCATTCCCGGCGCCACCCTCGCGGCGTGCAGACGTGCGGTCGCCGGTGGCTGCGCTGACCGGCCGAACAATGCGGTGCTTTCCGCATAGGGCTCACAATGTCGGTGGAATCTGCGCGCGTACGCATCGCCCGAACACAGGATTCAGAGAACATTCAGAGGTTGCCCACAGGACTGGCCTCTTCAGTCTCGCAAATACAACATTTCGCAGCATTCCCTTGTGCTTGCCTTCCTGAAGACACTGATCCACCGTCCGGATTCGTGTAGCGTCTGCCGCCAGCAGCGTGCCGCCTCTGCGGGGAAGGGAACCCATCCACAGGTGGCTCGCCCTCGGGGGCATTGGTGTCATCCCCTGCGTGAGCGCACTCCGAGTGCGGCGGACCCGACCGGCCGACCGCCCCGTGCGTTCCGCGGGTATGTCGATGCGAGGAGCTCACAACATGCTGAGGGACAAGGCGCCGGCCAGGCGCGGTCCTGTCGTCGCCGGCTTCGCCAGATGGCTGGTCGTCGCCGTGACGGTGGCCGGCGTCAGCGCACTCCTGGCTCCCGAGGCCGTCGCTGCCGCGCCGCCGATACCGGGATCACCGTTGGACGCCTACCGCGAGCACGTGCCGTACGACATGGGCGTGCACAAGATCGCACGGCTGGCCGCGCTCATCGCCTACGTGCTGATGGTCGCCACAGTTGTCCTGGGGGTGGTGCTGAGACTGCGCTTCATGCAGCGTGCCGTCAACAGGGCCACCTTCTACGGCGCCCACATGACGCTGGCCCTCTCGGCGATGATCTTCGGGGGCGTCCACGGCCTGACATTCCTCTACCAGCCGATCTGGCGGATCGGCTGGGCACAGCTGACCCTGCCCTTCCTGGGCGGCACCCAGCGCGTCCCGGTGGGAATGGGCATCCTCGGGACAGAACTGGCGATCGCCGTGGCCTGCTCGGTGTGGCTCCAGAACCGCCTGGGCTACCACCGCTGGCTGAGGGTCCACCAGTTCGCCTACGTGTCCTTCACCCTGATCTGGCTGCACATCTTTCTGGTCCACCCGGAACCGCGCCACCTGAACCTGGTCGCGGTCGGCGTGGCCGCGGGTGCCGGCACGGTACTGGTGGTCTTCCTCATCCGCGTCTTCCCCTCGCGCTCCAGATTGCGCCAGCGAGCCTTCCCTAGCGGGGCCGGAGCCGCCAGGTGAACCATCCTCATACCGGGCATCCTGCACAGCACCTCCCGACGCCGGGACACCGGCATGGAGCCGTGCCGTTCATTCCCCAGCAGGCCCAGCCCGGCGTCGCCCACCCGGCTCGGCAGGACCCGGCCGAACTCCCGGCAGTTGCCGCGCTTCCTGCCGAGTCGTTCGATCTGCCGCGCCCCGTACTGGTCCCGGAGGACGAGCCCGTCCGGATCAGCGTGGACAACAACCGTTGCCACATCTACGGGATTTGCCAGCAGGAGGCGCCCGAGGTCTTCCGTATCTCCGAGGGCGGCTCGCTGCACTACACCCGGGCCGTCCCGGCGGAGTTCGCGGCCAAGGCGCGCCAGGCCGCGCGCTGCTGCCCCATGCAGGCGGTCGAGATCAGGGGAGAGCGCACCCGCACCTCAGGCATTGCCGACGAACGGCTTCCCGGACCTCCCCCGCGCAGTGGGGCGTCAACGCGCGCCAGCAGCAAGCGCATCGTCGTCGCCGGCGGCGGACTGGCCGGCCTGAGCGCGGCGAGCCGGCTCAGAGAGCGCGGCTTCGACGGAGAACTCGTCATCGTGGGCGAGGAGGCACACCGCCCCTACAGCCGCCCACCACTGTCCAAGCAGTTCCTCTCCGGTGAACTGGACGCGGAGCAGATGACGTTCAGGGCGGAGGAGGCGCTGGACGCCCACTGGCTGATGGACACCAGGCTGGTCGGCCTCGACCTCTACGGCTCGGCCGTGCACTTGCGGGGCGGCGAGCGGCTTCCCTTCGAGGGGCTGGTCGTGGCCACCGGGGTGGATGCCAAGCGCCTTCCCGAAGCCCCGCTCTTCAGCGATCGCATCCGCACGATTCGCACACTGGAGGACGCCGTCGCGGTACAGCGCGCGATGGATGCCGCGCACGCCCGCCACGTGGTCATCCTGGGCGGCGGATTCGTCGGCTGCGAACTGGCCTGCACCCTGCGGGACCGCGGCTTGGACGTCACCCTCGTCGTGCACAGCGCGCCGCTGCTGCGCCGGGTCCTCGGCGAGCGGGTCGGCGCCGTGGTCGGTGAGATCCAGAGCAGGGCGGGGGTCGACGTGCGGCTCGGCACACGGATCAACGACTGGCAGGATTTCGGTGACGTACTCAGGCTGCGTCTGGACGACGGCCATGTGATCGACGCGGACTTCGTCGTCCTCGGACTGGGCAGCGAACCGCGCACCGAATGGCTGCGCGACAGCGGACTGAACGTCGCCGACGGTGTGCTGTGCGCCCCCACCTGCCACGCGATCGACCGCTGGGGCCGGCCGACTCCGCATGTAGTCGCCGCAGGCGACGTGGCCCGCTGGCCCAATCTGCGCTTCGACGCCGAGCCGCGCCGGACAGAGCACCTCATCCACGCCGTGGAGATGGGGCAGCATGCCGCGGACGCGCTGTTGCGCGGCCCGGACCGCGCCGCTCGCTTCGCGCCGGTTCCGCGCTTCTGGTCCGAGCAGCACGGCACCCGCATTCAGGCCGTGGGAATCCCCGCGCTCGGAACCGATGTGGAGATCACCGAGGGGTCGCTGCGCTCCGAGCGCTTCGTCGCCCGCTACACCCGTGAGACCGCCCACGGCCCGCAGATCGTGGCAGCCGTCGCTTTCGACATGCCCTTGGAACTTCTCGAATACCGCGACCAGATCGGCCGATCCCGTCCGCGCTCGCGGGCCCTGAACAGAAGGAGCAGACGATGAGCAGAGGCGGACGTTCACGTGGCCGCCGCTCCGGGCGTCCACCGTTCGGCGGGCTGCTGCCCTGGGTCCTGAGCGTGCCCGCCCGTCTGCATCTGCGCTGGCTGGTGATCTTCGTCGTGACCGCGGCGGTGATGGGCCTCTACGCCAGAGTCCTGGTCACCGCCTCGCCGATGCCGCCGAGCCAAGCACCGGCGGCTCCGGCGCTGGACGGAAACGGCTCCGGCTCCGACGCCTCGGGGGACTCATCCGACAAGTAGCGTTTCCGGTGGCCGACTTACGATTCGCATCAGTGCTGAGCAGCCAAGCCGAATGAGACTCGAGAGTTGAACTTCTGCTCAGGGTGAGAGTGGGGTGTCGGGGATGTAGTCGCCGGCGTGTTCGCCGGTGACCAGGTAGACGACGCGTTGCGCGACGGCGACGGCGTGGTCGGCGAAGCGTTCGTAGTAGCGGCCGACCAGGGTGACGTCGACAGCCGTCTCCACGCCGTGCTTCCAACGGTCGTCCATCAGGTGCTGGAAGATCATCCGGTGCAGTTCGTCCATGCGGTCGTCGTCCCGCTCCAGCTGCAGGGCGGCATCGATGTCCTGGGTGAGAATGACTTCGGCGGCCTGGGCCATCAGGCGCTGGGCGAGTTGTCCCATTTCCAGGATGGTGCGGTGCAGGTCGTCGGGCACGGCGTGGTCGGGGTGGCGCAGCCGGGCGAGCTTTGCCACGTGGGCTGCGAGGTCACCGCAGCGCTCGAGGTCCGCGCTCATGCGCAGGGAGGTGACGACCGTCCGCAGCTCGGTGGCGACCGGTTGCTGCCGGGCCAGCAGGGCGATGGCCCGGTCCTCGAGGTCGCGCTGGAGGTCGTCGACCTTGCTGTCGGCCGAGATGACGCTTTCGGCGAGAGGCAGGTCGGCGTCGAGCAGGGCGGTGGTGGCCCGGCCGATCGCGGAGCCGACCAGATGGGCCATCTCCCTCAGGCAGGCGCCGAGCGCCGCCAGCTCCTCGTGGTACGCCTCTCGCATGCTGTCCCCTCATATACGGAGTGTGTGCTGTCTGCTGACAGGCTCGCACACTCGGTTACCGTGAGTGTGCATGGGGTTGCCCGTCGTGCGGGCCGGCCCCGATCTCCGTTCGCGGCCGTCGCCGTACCGCTTCTCACTCGCCCGCAGCGGCTCCTGCGACGGGGGAGTCCAACGGGCAGGCAGTCGGGGCGTGCACCGTGGTCACGCGGTCAGCTGGTCAGCTGCTGCGCAGGCGTGCCAGCGTCGCGTCGAGGTCGGCCTTGCAGGGCCGGTTGTAGGGAAGCCTGGCGAGCATGGCGGCCATGCCGCAGGTGTTGGTCACGGCGGAGTAGACCAGGCCGCCGGCGATGCCCGCGGACAGCAGCCGGAAGGCCGGGTGAACCACCTCGCCCAGCGCCAGGCCGATCAGGACGATGGAACCGGCGACGAGGCGGACCTGGCGCTCCATGCCCCACGTCGCCTTTCGCGTGCCCTCGGGGCGTTGCAGGTCGTGGCCGTGGGCGGCCCAGGCGCCGGTTCCTCCGGCGAGCGTGGCGGTGTGGACGCCGTTCTCCGCGAGGATGCGGCACGCGTTCTCGGAGCGGGCGCCCGAGGCGCAGACGACGAGGACGTCGGCGCGCTGGGCGGCGGTGCGGATGTCGGGCAGCGCCCGTTCGAGCTGGTCCAAGGGGATGTTCAGGGCGCCGGGGATGTGACCGCCGGCGTACTCGCCAGGGGTGCGGACGTCGATGACGGTGAGTTCGTGCAGGCGGCCGAGGGCCTGGCGGGGGTCGAGGGTGGTGGGGGTGGTCATGGCGAATGTCTTCCTTGGGTGTCGGGGATGCCCCGGGCGGGGAGCGGCTGTTTCCCGTGGGGTGTCCGTGAGGAGTGGTCGTGGAACTTGATCCGGGTGGTGCGGAGTTGAGGCAGGGAACCCGGTGCGGACCGTGAGCAGTGGCGCGGGCGTCCGGAGCAGCTGTTCATCTCCCTTGCCTGACGTCCTGGCGCCCTGGTGCCCGAACTCCGCCGACATGGTCAGACGAGCACATCGACGAGCATGAACCCCGCTACCGCGAGGAGCACGTAGGCGAAGATCCGCTGAAGCGTCTTGCCGTTGAACCTGCGGGACAGGCGTTTGCCGTCCCAGGCACCCAGGATCGCCGCCGCGGTGAACGGTGCGACTACCGCCCAGTCCAGTTGCGTGCCGGTGCCTGCGCGGGCGCCGAGGGCGGCCAGAGAGTTGATCGTGATGACCAGCAGGCTGGTGCCGACCGCGCGCCGCATGGTCAGTCCGAGCACGCTCACCAGCGCAGGAACGGCGAGGAAACCGCCGCCCACGCCGAGGAACCCGGTGACCGCGCCGAGGCCGGCCCCCGCCGCTCCAGCCTTGCCGGGATGCACCTTGCCCGACGGCTCGGTGCGCGCGGGCCACAGCATACGCAGGGCGGCTAGCGCGGCTATGACGGCGAAGGCGCCGGTCAGCATGGTCGCGGGCAGATGGCCAGAGGCGCCACCGGCGATCATGGCGGGCGCGATGCCCGCC